>JAFAWI010000608.1 GCA_019241915.1 Alphaproteobacteria bacterium | reverse complement strand
GTCGCCTTCGAGCGTTACCAGGTCGTCGCCGCTGCGCCAGTCGGCGCGAAACCCACCCTGCGGCCGCGACCACGCGTCATGTGCGTTGTCACCTGAGGCGGTCTCGTTGGAGCCGAAAGACCAGCCTTCGCCGTACGCACGAAAGGTCAGCCGGTCGTCAATTCGGCCGCCGTATTGCAGCAGTCCGCCGGCCTGCTTGTTGCCGCCGCCGAGCGCAACCAGGCCGCCCTGGGTTTGCGCCGAGTCGCGGGTGATGATGTTGATCACGCCATTGACTGCGTTGGCGCCGTAGAGCGTGCCGCTGGGGCCGCTGATCACCTCGATGCGGTCGATGTTCTCGGGCGGGACGCTCTGCATGTCCCAATAGACCCCGGCAAACAGCGGCGTGTAGACGGTGCGCCCGTCGATCAGCACCAGCAGCTTGTTCGACATCGCCGCGTTGTTGCCGACATTGAAGCCGCGCGCCGAGATCGCATAGCCGGTGGCGTTGAGCTGCGCGACTTCGAGGTTCGGCGCGAGGCGCAGCATCTCCGGGATGGTAGTGGCGCCGGAGCGGATGATGTCGTCGTGGCGGATGACGTAAATCGCCGCCGGAGCGTCGCTCAGCAGCTCCGGCTGTTTTGAGACAGAGGTGACTTCGAGCCGCCCGAGGTCCTCCAAAGAGAGCTGCTTCAGGTCCTCGACTGTCGGCGCGCTCGCCGACGCCGGAACCGCCCATAGCAGGACCGGAAGCATGGCAATGCCGTAGCGCGCCCCCGACCGGCCGCGGCGCGGCCGGCCACGCCTGTTGCTGTGCATCCCCGCCTGCCTGTCTGCGTTCTTCTGTGCGGACGATAATCGCGCTCCGGATGAACGACAGGGCTTTTTTGCAACAATATGTAACCGCCTGCGGGCTTGCCCAGGGTCCAGCTTGCGCGGGGCAAGACTAAAGGGGAGCGAAATGAAAGCGGGCCGTCACTCGTCCCCTCGCCTGCGCTGCCTGCCCGCTGCGGGCGACGGTGGCAGACGATCAAGCGGACGGGCTAACCGGTTCCGCCGCCGCGCCGCTTCAGCTTGAGCTCGATCATCGCCAGGACATTGGCGGCGCCATGGCGGCGGCACAGCATTGCCAACCCTTTCGGGTCGAGCGGTTCGGGTGCGTAATTGATCGCCGCCCGCAGCGGCGCCGGCAGATCGTCGAACACCGCCATCAGTTCGCTCAACAACTGGTTCGGCTCATCCATCGCCGCCGCCCTCGGCTCCGGGCATAAAGATCGGGACAGGCTGCGCCCGCGGCAAGGAGCGCGGCCTTGGCCGCCCGCTTCCCCTTGTACGGCAGCGCGGTTGCGCCTAATGATTTGCGCAACTAGGCACCGATCGCGGAGCGCAGCGCCCGCGAACTGGCTGAAAGGGAAACGCCAATGACGACCATCGAGGCCGTCGCTCCCCGGCAATATGTGCGCGGCCCGCGGCGCGGCCCGATAACCCGGCTGCTCGAAGACGAGCGCAAGCTCGCGCTCTGCCTGATGCTGCCGACAATCGTGCTGCTCGGCCTTTTTATCGCTTACCCCTTTGTCAAGGGTATCGAGCTGTCGGTGACCAACACCAGCGTCGGCGTTCCCGGGAAATTTGTCGGTATCGAGAATTTCAAGAAGATCTGGACCGACGACATCTTTCACATCGCGGTGTGGAACACCTGCCTCTACACCTTTGTCACGACCGTTTTCAAACTGGTGCTGGGGCTGTGGCTGGCGCTGCTCTTGAACCGGCACTTCAAGGGCAAGGCGTTCATGCGCGCTTTTATCCTGCTGCCCTTCATCATCCCGACGGTGCTGTCGACCTTTGCCTGGAAATGGATGTTCGATCCGACGTTCAGCGTCCTTAATTGGATGCTGTTCCACCTCGGCATCATCCATAGCCGCATCAACTGGCTGGGCGACCCGGGGCTGGCGATGATTTCGGTGATCATCGTCAATGTCTGGCGCGGCGTCCCGTTCTATGCGATCAGCCTGCTCGCAGGCCTGCAGACGATCAGTCCTGAGTTGCACGAGGCGGCGGCGATCGACGGCGCGCGCGCCTGGGCGCGCTTCCGCCACGTGACATGGCCGCTGCTGCTCCCGGTGACGTTGGTCATCGTGCTGTTCTCGGTGATCCAGACCTTTGCCGACTTTCAGCTGGTCTATGTCTTGACCGGCGGCGGTCCGGCCAATGCGACGCAGCTCTTTGCCACCTATGCCTATCAACTCGGCATCGGCACCGGGTTGCTGAGCCAGGGCGCGGCGATTTCGCTGGCCATCTTTCCGATCCTGCTGCTCGTGGTGATCGTGCAGCTCGTCTACATCCGCCGGGCGGAAACGCTCTGACGGCGCGGATCGGCGAAGGGGGAGCCGAATGCCGGAACTGACCGGATGGGCGGTCGTCGTCGCCCTGCTCGCCGCGACGGTCGGGGTGATCACGGCGAGCGACAAGAGCCGCTCGCGCTGGGGCTGGTTGTTGCTGTGTCTGTTCGTGCCGCCGGCGTTGATCGTGCTGTTCTTTCTGCCGGCGCTCAAGCTCTATGGGCCGGGCGAGCAACCGTGGCGGCGCTGGGTCTTTTTCCGCGTCCCGATCAGCGCGTTTGTCTTGGTGCTGCTGTTCCCGTTCTACTGGATGATCATCACGACGGTGCGGCCCGACAAGGAGCTGTACCGGCCGTGGCAGGCGCCGAACTACGCTCCGTTCTGGACGGCGCATCCGACGCTCGACCACATCCGCGACCTGCTGACGACGACCTTGTTCAGCACCTGGATGCTGAACACGATGCTGATCTCATTGGCCGCCACGGCGATCTCGCTGTTTTGCGGGCTGCTCGCGGGCTATGCGCTGTCGCGGCTTAAATTCCCATTCGCCGGCAGCATCGGCACCGGCATCTTCATCACCTACCTGGTGCCGCAGACGCT
Source organism: Alphaproteobacteria bacterium (assembly GCA_019241915.1). Taxonomy (GTDB): domain Bacteria; phylum Pseudomonadota; class Alphaproteobacteria; order ATCC43930; family CGMCC-115725; genus DATARH01. The sequence continues at coordinate 5,249 of JAFAWI010000608.1, read as the reverse complement.
GCTGTTCATCCCGCTCAGCGACATCATCCGCAACTTCAAGCTCGGCGACTCGCCCTGGGCGCTGATCCTGACCTACCCGACATTCCTCATCCCGTTCTGCACTTGGCTGCTGATGGGATATTTCAAGTCGATCCCCAAAGAGCTCGAGGAATGCGCCCGGATCGACGGCGCGCCGCGCTGGAAGGCGATGCTCTACATCATTTTTCCGGTGGCGATTCCCGGCATCCTGTCGGCCGGCATCTTTGCGTTCACGCTGTCGTGGAACGAGTTCATCTACGCGCTGGTGTTTCTCGCCTCGCCCGACCAGAAGACCGTGCCGGTCGGCGTCACCTCCGAATTGGTGCGCGGCGACGTCTTCTATTGGGGCGAGCTGATGGCCGGCGCGCTCCTGGGGTCGATCCCGGTCGCCTTCGTCTATTCATTCTTTGTCGAGTATTACGTCTCGGGCATCACCGGGTCAGTGAAGGGATAAAGCCATGGCCCGCGTCGCGATGCGCAGCCTCAACAAGAAATACGACGAGGTCCACGCGGTGATCGACGTGAACCTCGACATCCGCGACCAGGAGTTTGTCGTGCTGGTCGGGCCGTCGGGCTGCGGCAAGACAACCACGCTGCGCATGGTCGCCGGGCTCGAAAGCATCACCTCGGGGCACATTTCGATCGACGACAAGATCGTCAACGAGCTGCCGCCGATGGACCGCGACATCGCGATGGTGTTCCAAAACTACGCGCTCTACCCGCACATGACGGTCTACGACAACATGGCGTTCGGCCTCAAAATGCGGAAGTTCGACAGGGCCGAGATCGGCAAGCGGGTGCAGGAAGCGGCCGACATCCTCGGCATCGGACAATTGCTGCGGCGCAAGCCGCGCCAGCTGTCGGGCGGGCAGCGCCAGCGCGTCGCGCTCGGCCGGGCGATCGTCCGCCACCCGCAGGTCTTTCTGTTTGACGAGCCGCTGTCCAACCTCGACGCCAAGCTGCGCGTGCAGATGCGCGTCGAGCTGAAAAAGCTGCACGAGCGGCTCGGCACCACGGCGATCTATGTCACTCATGACCAGGTCGAGGCGATGACGCTCGGCGATCGTGTCGTGGTGAGGAAAGACGGCCGGGTGCAGCAGGTCGGCGACCCGATGGAGCTTTACAACCAGCCGGCCAACCGCTTTGTCGCGGGATTTATCGGCTCGCCGGCGATGAACTTTGTCGGCGTGCGCTTGGCCGCGGAAAACGGCAGCCTGTGGGCCGAGAACCCGGGGATGCGCATCCAGGTGCCGGCGCCGCTCAAGGAGCGGCTGGGTCCCTATGCCGGCCGCGAGGCGACGCTCGGTGTGCGGCCCGAGGATCTGCGGATCGCCGGCGCGGGCGACCCCGGCGAGCTGACGTTTCCGGCCGCGGTCGAGGTGGTCGAACGGCTCGGCTCGGAAATCCTGCTCGATGTCGCGGTCGGCGAGACGACGATGGTGGCCTCGGTCGAGCCGACCGCGCCCGCCAAGGTGCACGAAACGCTGCGCCTGGCGGTCAACCCAGACCGCGTGCACTTCTTCGACAACGAGACCGAGGCGGCGATTTGAGCCGCCGTACCGTTTCGGCGCCGCTGCCGGCGCCGAGACCCGACGCACTTGGGGAGGAAATCATGACGAAGCTTCACCGACGACGCGTGCTGCAACTGTCGGGGGCGGCCGCGGTCGCCGCGACGAGCGGCGGCCTCGCCGGCATCCTCGCGAGCGGCCGCGCGCCGGCCTACGGCCAGACGATGACCGTGCATTGGGTACGCTGGTCCGATTTCGTGCCGGCCTCGGATACGTTCCTCAAAGGGCCCTATACCGAGCAGTGCCAAAAGGACCTCGGCATCAAGCTGACCGTCGAGACGATCAACGCCAACGACATCCAGGCGCGCGTGACCTCGGCGATCCAGTCCGGCACCGGGCCCGACATCTTCTATCTGCTGACCAACTGGCCGCAGCTCTACGGGCAGAGCGCGGTCGATGTCGGCGACATCTCCGAACAGATCGGCAAGGCGCAGGGCGGCTTCTACGACATCTGCAAAGTCGTCGGCACGATGGGCGGCAAATGGATCGGCGTGCCGTATTGCGTCGGCGGCGGCCTTGTCGCCTATCGCAAATCGTGGCTTGCCGAAGTCGGGTTTGACGGCAAGTTCCCGTCGACTTGGGACGATTACCGCACGGCCGGTCAGAAGCTGAAGAAGGCGGGCCACCCGTACGGTCAGACGGCGGGCCATACTTTCGGCGACGCGCCCGGCTGGTGGTATCCGTATCTGTGGTCGTGGGGCGGCAAGGAAGTCGAAGCCGACGGCAAGACCGTCGTGCTGAACAGCAAGGAGACCGTCGAATCGGTCAAGTTTGCGGTCGCACTGTGGAAGGAGACGATGGACGAGGGCGGTCTCGCCTGGGATGACACCAGCAACAACCGCGCCTTTCTGTCGGGCAGCATCAGCGCCACCAACAATGGCGCCTCGATTTATCTCGAAGCCAAGAAAAAGCCCGAGAGCTACCAGACCGACAAAGGCGAGCCGATGTTCAAGGACATCCTGCACGCCAGCATCCCGGGCGGCGCCGGCGGCGTGTTCAACGAACCTGGACCGTTCACCAACATGCTGATGCAGTATTCGAAAAACCAGGACGCGGCGAAGAAATTCCTGGCCTGGGCGCACTCGAAGCCGGTGTTCGAGGGCTGGTTCAAGACGCAGCAGGGGTATACCGCCGGCGCCACCAAGGTCTACGAGGACGATCCTGTATGGAACGACGACCCGGTGATGGCGCCGTTCAAGAAAATTCCGGTGACCGGCCGCATGGCCGGGTTCGCCGGGCCGCCGAGCCAGAAGGCCGCCGAGGTGCGCACCAAGTACATCATCGTCGACATGTACGCCAAGGCGATCCAGGGCATGAAGCCCGAGGACTCGGTCAAATGGGCGCATGACGAACTGGTGAAAGTCTACGGCGCGTAAGACGCTCGAAACGGGAGTCGGCGCGACCGCCTGCTCTGCTCACACGACCGAACATGGGAGGGGACGGATGCGGTGCATCGCTCGGCGCAGTCTGCTCAAGCTTTCGGGGGCAGGCGCTGTCGCGGCCGGCGCCGGCGGCCTCGCCGGCATCCTGGCGGCCGGCCGCGCGCCGGTCTTTGCCCAAGGCACGACGCTGCACTGGCTCAAATTCGTCGACTTCGTGCCGGTCTCCGATCAGCTGATCAAGGGCAAGCTGAAGGAGGATTGCCGGAAGGCGCTCGGCATCGGCCTCGAGGTCGAAACAATCAACGGTGACGGCGTGCAGGCGCGCATCACATCGGCGATCCAGGCAAAAAGCGGTCCCGACATCCTGATGGCGGTCAGCAATTGGGCGCAGCTCTACGCCGACAGCCTAGCCGATGTCAGCGACATCGCCGACGCGCGCGGCAACGCGGAAGGCGGTTATTTCGACACCGCCAAGGCGGTCGCCAACGACGGGAAGCGGTGGCTGGCAATGCCGTTCACCATCCTCGGCGTGCTGCTGGTCAACCGCACCTCGTGGTTCGCCGAGGAGGGCGTAAAGGCCGACAATTTCCCCAAAACCTGGGAAGACTTCCGCGCCGTCGGAAAGAAGATGAAGGCAAAGGGCCGCCCGTTCGGGCAAACGCTGGCGCATGCCTTCGGCGACGGCCCTGCCGGCTGGTACCCCTATCTGTGGTCCTGGGGCGGCAAGGAGGTCGAGGCCGACGGCAAGACCGTCGCGCTCAACAGCAAGGAGACGGTTGAATCGGTCAAGTTTGCGGTGGCGATGTGGAAGGACGCGTTCGACGAGGGCGCAATGTCATGGGACGATGCGGGCAACAACCGCGCCTTCCTTGCCAACACGATCAGTTCGACCAGCAACGGCGCCTCGATTTACCTGCTGGCGCGCAGCAAGGCCGACACTTACTCGACCGAGACGGGCAAGCCGCTCAAGGACGACTGCTTTCACGCGCCGTTGCCTGGGGGGCCGGCCGGGCAGTTCAGCTATCACGTGCCGTTCTCGAACCTCATCCCGACTTACGTCGCAGACCCGAAGCCGGCGAAGGAGTTCCTGCGCTGGTTCCACTCCAAGGACGTCTACGACCAGTGGTTCACCTCGCAGCAGGGCTTCTCGGTCGGCAGCACCAAGGTCTGGGAGGACGATCCGGTTTGGAAAGTCGACCCGGTCATGGCGCCATTCCGCACCGCCGCCGAAAGCGGCCGGTTCGCCGGCTATGCCGGACCCGCCGGGCGCGCCGCCGCCGAGACGATCAGCAAGTTCATCATCGTCGACATGTACGCCAAGGCAGTGCAGGGGGCCGCGCCCGAGGACGCGGTGAAATGGGCGCACGCCGAGTTGGTCAAAATCTACGCCGGCTGAGAGCGCCATATGGCCGCGGAATGGGCGCCGCCCGCCGCCCATTCCGCGACAAACAACGTCAGTGCATTGCGTCGGCAAACGCACGGCCGGGCAGCGCGGTTTTCGCCGACGGTATCGCCGGGGCCGCGGCGGCGGCCTGCGTGCTCGGGTCTTGCGCCATGAAGCGCCGGTACTCGGCTTGCTGCTGCTGCAGCGCCGCCTGGCAGCGGACGACGTCGTCACCGTCATAGCCGGCTCCGCCGCGCGCGCCGACATCGGCAATGCCGCTGCAGATGAATTGCTGCACGCGCAGCGCCTCTTCGAGATAGGTCTTCTGTTGCGGCAGCGCCTGCGCCATCGCCGTCAGCGGCACGACGAGCGCGACCGCGGCACCAAAAACGCTCGACTTCATCACCGGCTCCTGTACCCGCTTCGGGGCGAGCACAAAGCCACGCGATCCTCAACGAAAGATTACTTTGACGGGCAACGGCACAACCGATTTGCGCGATTCAGGCAGACATTTTCGCGACATTTGCGGCGGATATTCGGGACGGCAGCTCCCGCTCCGCGCTAATGGCTGAGCGAGGCCGCACTGGCCCCGATGAGCCGCTGGTAGTCGGTCCGCTGCGATTCGAGTGTGATCAGGCATTGCGCCAGCTGGTGCCCGCTGTAGTTCCCGGTCCGCGCGTTGATGTCCATCATGCCGGCGCAGATCATCTGCTGTTGGCGCAGCGCCTCTTCAAGGTCCGATTGCTTTGGCGAGCCGGCAATCGCCGGCGCCGCCAACGGCAGCATCGCGAGCGCGGCAGCGGCAAGTGTCTTCATCATGATCCTCCTCGACCGTTACGCGATCAGGGAACGCAATTAATATTAACGAACCGTTGCCAAAGCGCGTGGCAACGATGG
>JAFAWI010000558.1 GCA_019241915.1 Alphaproteobacteria bacterium | reverse complement strand
CCTCGTCCTACAAAGTGCCGGACCGGATCGAGGTCTGCGCCGCGCTGCCGGCGACCGAAACCGGCAAGATCTTTCGCCGCGCCCTCAAGGAGCGCGCCGCCGCGCTCGGCGGCTAACCGGTGGCGAGGCGCGGCTGGGGGAGCCGGTTGCGTCCGATGGTCGGGCCGCCGGCCAGAATCTGCGCGACCCCGGCGCCAAAGCCGATCAGCACGCCGATCTGCCAGGCATGGTCGTAATTGCCGAAGTAGGTGAAGATCAGCCCGCCGCCCCAGGCGCCGAGCGACGAGCCGAGCTGGTGCATGACAAACGAGATGCCGAGCAGGGTCGCCATGTAGCGCGTGCCGAACATCTCGGCGACGAGGCCGCTGACCAGCGGCGCGACGCTGAGCCACAGCATGCCCATCGCCGCGGCAAAGATCAGCGTGCTCGCCGGGGTCGGCGGCATGATGAAATAGGCCGTGAAGACGCCGGCGCGCAGAATGTAGAGCAGCCCCAACAGTATATGCTTGGGATAGCGCGCGCCGAGCCAGCCCGCGGTCAGCGAACCGATGCAGTTCACCCCGCCGATCACCGCGATCGCCTCGGCGCTGAGCAGCGGGTCCTGGCCGCAGATCGCGAGGTAGGTCGGCAGGTGCGTCGTCAGAAACACCAGGTTGAGGCCGCAGACAAAATAGGCCGCCGACATCACCAGGAAGGGCCGGTGACGCGCCGCCTGGCTCAGCATCGCCCGCATCGTTACCTTGCCTGCCGCGCGCGCCGGCATCCGGTCGGCGCCGCCGGACAAAAAACCGGCCGGCAGCATCGTCGCCGCCAGCGCGACAAAGAACAGTGCACCGATCTGCCAGGCGTACTGCGCAAGGATCGTCTGCGTGGTGATCGGGATCAGCAGTGTGCCCAGCGAGCCCGCGGCCGACACGATGCCCAGCGTCTTGCTGCGCCGCTCTTCGGGGACGCTGCGCGCCACCGCGGTCATGACCAGCGACGACGCGGTGCACGACAAGGCGATGCCGATCAGCGCGCCGGAGGCGATCAGCGCGGCTTCGTCGCGCGCCGCCGCCATCAGCAGCAGCCCTGCGACATAGATCGTGGCGCCGGCCAGCATCGTCACGCGCAGCCCGAACCGGTCGGCCAGCGCGCCGATCGGCGCTTGCGACAGGCCCCAGACGATGTTCTGCACCGCCACTGCGAGCGTGAAGTCGGCGGCGGTCAGCGCGAGGTCGCGCGTCACCGGGGTCAGGAACAGCCCGAGGCTCTGCCGCAGCCCCATGCCGAGGCTGAGCAGCACCGCCGAGCCGATCAGGATGAGCCGGGTCGCGTTGCGGCTGGGCGGGGCGATAGACATGGCAGCCATCGTGACCCATCGCGCATCGCGCGCCGAGCGCTTTGTGCCCATCGATTGGGCATGGCAGACCGGCGCAACTTCCGCCGCCGGTCTTCGATTTGCGATCCCCGCTACCCGGAACTGTCTGTTGACAGCGTTTACCCGGCCGCGGCGACAATAAGCGAGGCTCAGGGAGAAGTGCGATGCTGCAAATCCGCAAGATGGGTCCGCAGATCGGGGTCGAGGTCAGCGGCATCGACGTCAAGACCATGACCGGCGACGAGTGGCGCCGCATCTACGGGGCCTGGCTCGACTACAACGTCATGTGCGTCCGCGACCAGGACCTCACGATCCCCGATTTCATCCGCTATTCGGAGCGTTTTGGCCCGGTGACGCCGCACCCGTCAAAATCGACCCGGCACCCCGAATACGCCAAGATCACGATGCTGGGGGTCAACAAATACGACGCCCGGGGCAAGCTGCGCGACGAGATCTACCGGCGCGGCGCCGAGGGCTGGCACACCGACGGCGCCTACAACCAGGCGCCGTTCAAGGCGACGCAGCTTTACGCGCTGGCGGTGCCGAGCCGCGGCGGCAACACGCTGTTCTGCAACGCCTATGCCGCCTACGACGGGCTGCCCGAGCGCTTGAAGCAGCGGCTTGCCGGCGTCGTCGGCGCCTTCGCCTATGGCGGGCGGCGCGGCAAGGCGCGCCTCCTCAACCCGGAAGACCAGGACTGGACCCCGGTCTATCATCCGATCGTCCGCATCCACCCCGAGACCGGGCGCAAGTCGCTCTATTTCGACCCGGGCAAGATCGTCGATTTTGTCGGCGTCGAGCGTGCCGAGGCCGACGAGCTGATCGCCGAATTGCGCGAGCGCATGGTCACCCCCGACGCCGAGTATCACCATGTCTGGCGCAAGGGCGACATCGTGATCTGGGACAACCGCTGCTCGTACCACAAGGCGGCCGGCGATTATCCGCCCGAGGAAGACCGCATCCACTGGCGCGTCTCGATCAACGACTACGGCGTCGAGGTGCTCGACGAGGCCGCGGAATAGCGGCCGGCGAGCCTTGTCCGGCTAGATCAGCCCCAGCTCCCGCAACTCCAGCAGCATGTGCTCGGGCAACGCCGCGAAGTCGCCGCCGGGGCCGCTCGGCACGTCGCGCGGCGCATCGGCCGCCGGCAAGTAGCGCCAGCCCTGGAAAGGGCGAAACGCGCGCGGCAGGGTCGGCACCAGCGCGGCGTCGGTCAGGATCAGGCAGTAGGTGCGGCCGTTGCCGTCGCGCTCGCTGCGGAAGCCGACGATGCGGTGGCGCGCGCGAATCTGCCCTTTGACGACCCAATAGAGCGAGCCGCCGTTCAGCACCTCCTCGGTGCGGCGCGGGTGGTTGCGGGTATAGACCCAGCCCTCGCCGCGCTC
>JAFAWI010000508.1 GCA_019241915.1 Alphaproteobacteria bacterium | reverse complement strand
TAGCAGCATGAACCACGACGATTACGCCGACGACTACCTGCGCGACATCCTGACCCGCGCGCGGACGATTGCCGTGGTCGGCGCCAGCGCAAGGCCGCACCGGCCGAGCCACGGCGTGATGCGTTTCCTGCAGCGGCACGGCTATCGGACGATCCCGGTCAACCCGTTCGCGGCGGGTGATATTCTCGGCGAGCGGCTCTATGGCAGCCTCGGCGCGATCGGCGAACCGGTCGATATGGTCGATATTTTCCGGCGCAGCGACGCCGCCGGCGGCGCGGTCGACGCGGCGATCGCGATCGGCGCCAAAACCATTTGGATGCAGCTCGGGGTGCGGGACGACGCGGCCGCGGCGCGCGCCGAGGCCGCTGGTTTGACGGTCGTGATGAACCGCTGTCCGGCGATCGAAATCCCGCGGCTCGGCATTGCGAAACGCTGAGCGATGGCAAAAACGGTCGCCGCCAAGCCCTTTCCTCCTTGGGATGCTAGGGCGGCGACACAGCCATTGCCGCTTCGCGGCACAAGCCGATACGCCGCGTTCCGCCGACGGTATAGAACAGCGGCGGCGGCGACAGGTCGCCGCCGCGCAACGCGATCGCCCGCGCCAGCATGAATTGGCTGACATCGCGCAGCGGCTCCAGCGGCTCGCGCCCGATCGGGTGCCACCGCACGTCTTCGAGTTCGTCGCTGGCATGCGGTTCGCCGATCACGTCGGCACCATCGCCGAGGAAGAAGCGGGTGTTGAAACGACGGAACACGCGCGCCGGGGTGATTGCCCGGCCGACATAGCGCAAGCGGTCGACCGCCGCGACCGCGCCGGCTGCGGCATAGGCAGCGGCCACCGGCACCGTCGGCCGCGGCACCGGCGGTCGGCCGGCGCGACGGCCAAAGAGGACACCCGCCTCCTCCCAAGTCTCGCGCAGCGCCGCCCGGGCGCACCGCACCAGACGCGGCGGCAGCGTGTGCACGCCCACCTCGACGTGCCACGCGTACCGATCATCGACGTCGACCGCACCACCCGGGAACACATAGACGCCTGGCATAAAGCGGACATGCATCGGGCGGCGACCGACCAGCAGTTCAAGATCCCGCCCGTCGCCCCGCAGCAGGATCAGCGAGGCCGCGTCGCGCGCCCGCACACCGCGCGGCGCGGCAGCCGGGTTTGCCGCGGCAACGTCATTCATCGCGGTGCAGAAAGAAGGCTCACCGCGGCAGGTCGGGCTCGGCCACCGCTGCCGACCATGGCGACAGCGCATCGGAGACGCCGTGATTGATGCCGTCCTCGCCGCGCAGCACGATGTTGGGGCAGGCAAATCGCGCCGGCCAGACGGTGTGCTCGACAACCTGCGCGCCGTGGCGGGCGACAAGCCGGTCGATCACCGCCTCCGGCAGACGACGATCGATCGCCACGCCGTCATTGCCGCTGACATCGATGCGCGGATGGTGTGCGGCCTCGTCGACCCCCATACCGAAATCGACGACAAAACTCGCCAACTGCAGGACCGAGGCGAGGATGCGCCGGCCCCCCGACGCACCAATGCCGAAGCGCGGCCGACCGTCGCGCGCCACGATCAGCGGGCACATATTGGTCAGCGCGCGCTTGCCGGGCCCGATCGAATTCGGCTGATTGGGCGCCGGGTCGAACCACATCACGCCGTTGTTCATCAGGATGCCGGTGCGAGGCAGCACATAGCGGCTGCCAAAGGTCGACAGCAGGGTCGTCGTCAGCGCCGCGATGCCACCTTCCCGATCGACTGCAGTAATGTGCGTGGTGCAGCTTTCCGCTGCCGGCTCGGTATCGCCGAGACCTTCAAGCCGCGCCGCGTAAGCCTGCTGCAAGGCCTCGATGACCGCTTCGAAATAATTGGCGTCTGGCCGCTTGCCAAAGCTCTTGCCCTCAAGCCGGTCGAGCACGTCGGCGAGCGTCGGCGCCGCCGTAAGACCGCGCGCCGCCTGGAACGTGTAGCCGCGATACGGAATGTCCAGCGTGGGCACGATGCGCGGCCGGCAATTGGCCAGATCTTCCGCACCGAGTACGCCGCCCGCCTCCCTGACGTCGGCGGTGATCGCTGCGGCGATCTCGCCGGTGTAAAGATCCTCCGGCCCATGCTCGGCAAGCCGCTCCAGCGTCTCCGCCAAGCGTCCCAACGCGAGTACCGGCGCGGGCCCGTTTGACGGCACGGCCGGCGGCAGGCCGTCCGGCAGATAGATGCGCCGGCTCTCGTCGTAACGCTGCAAATCGTGCGCGAAATTGGCGACGCGGAGCGTCAGGTACCAATCGACCGGCAGCCCCTCTTTTGCCAGCGCCAGCGCCGGCGCCACCAGATCGCGCCACGGCAGCCGACCAAACCGCTCGATCGCCCGAGCATAACCGCGCACCGCGCTCGGCACCGTGAACGAGAGCGGCCCGTGCATGTTGCGGTCATCGACGACCTTGGCCCACGTAAACAGCTCGGTGCGGCTTTCGCCGGTCAGCGGAAACAGCGCGGGGTCGAGCCCGGCCGGCGCGACCGGCCCGAAATCGACGACCTCGGCGCGCCCGCCGCCCGCGGGATGCACGACCATAAAGCCGATGCCGCCGAGCCCGCTATTCCACGGCTCGCGCACCGCAAGCGTCAGCGCCGCCGCCACCACGGCGTCGACCGCCGTGCCGCCGGCCGCCAACACCTCCGCCCCGACGCCTGCCGCAACGCCGCTTTGGGAGGCGACGACGCCGCCCTTGGCGGCGACCGCAGGCTTGCGGACAAACCAGTTCTGCGTCAGTGCATCCATCTCAGCCAATCCCCCGCGCCATTGCGCTGCATGAGCGTCCGCCCCCGCCGGACGCCGCAACACGCGGCGCCCCGGCTCGCCCATCAGCCGATGTCGATCGAATCGACCCGGTTCGGGTAGAACGCGTAGTGGCCGGCGAGGGCCGCCGTCTCGTCGTAAGGCTTTTCGTAGCCCCAGACCGCGTTTTCCGCGGTCTTGCCCCCAGCATCGATCGTCCAGTACGACGCGGTGCCCTTGAACGGGCAGTAGGTCGTATGCGCGGTCTTAGTCATCGTCTCGAGCCGCACGTCCTTGGCCGGTATGTAATGCACCGGCCCATGACCGCTCTCTTCGCAGCGCAGTGTTGCGGTACTGTCGGCGATAACCGCACCGCCGAAGCTGACGCGGACGCGCCGGTTGTCGGGATGCAGATCGACGCGATGCTCCGGCTTTTTGTCCCAGCCGGGTGCCGGGTTCGCCATTGTGGCCTCCTTACCTGATGGTCTGCGACGGTGGCGCCTTTCGCCAATCGGCCGCGCTCGGCTGCCGGTCGCAACCGAACGAGGCGACACACGAATCGTAGAATTGCGAACCCTGCAACGGCCCGCATTCCTTGTCGATGCGGTGCTGCCGAAACGCCTTGTTCGTGCAGGCGAGCTGATCGTATTGCCGGCTCGACCGCACGTTCTGCTCCGGGGTCTCGTTCATCGCCGGAGTCTGGGCGTATGCGGCGGCGCTGGCGATTAGCGCCGCGACGAAGGCGATCGATGCACAGGTTCTCGTCATCGTGGTTCCCCTCTTTGTCCCCGTCGTCTGTAGATCGTGGCTTACCCCACCATCGTCAATCCGCCGCTGACGCTCAACACCTGCCCGGTGATGTAGTCGGAGCGCGGGCCGAGGAAAAACATTACCGCTTCAGCGATGTCTTCCGGCTGAGCGATGCGGCGGAACGGGATAGCTCGGGTTAGCGCTTCGCGCATGCGCTCGGGCTGGCGCTGAAACAGCGGCGTGTCGGTCGGGCCGGGGCAGACGCAATTGACGTTGAGCTGGTGCCGCGCCATCTCGCGCGCCAGCGACTTGGTAAACGCGATGAGCCCACCCTTGGCAGCCGCGTAGACGGTCTCGCCCATGCTGCCCACCCGGCCGGCATCACTGGAAATATTGACGATCTTGCCCGCCCGCGCCTCGATCATCGGCGGCAGCACCGCGCGGGTCAGCCGCACCGCGCCGAGCAGGTTGATCGCGATCAGCTCGTCCCACATCTCGGGCGGGTTCTCGATAAACGGCTGAATGCGGTCCCAACCCGCGCCGTTGACCAGGCCGTCGATCCGCTGGATTTTCTTGTGCACTGCGCCGGCGAAAGCGGCGATCGACTCCGGCTGTTGCAGGTCGATGCGCTCGAAGTCGGCGGCATGACCCATCGCCCGCGCGGTCTCGGCCGTCGCCGCGCCACCGGTCTCGTCGATGTCGCCGATAAAGACGTGCGCCCCCTCGCGCGCCAGCAGCAAGGCCGTCGCGCGGCCGATTCCGGAAGCGCCGCCGGTGACGATGACGGCGCGGCCCTGCATCTCCATGGGCTCCACCCTTCCCGCTCGCTCAGGGCGCCGATGCTATGCGGGGTGCGGTTCGACGGCAACGGCGGCCCGCGCGGCGGCGGTAGACGGCTCCCGCGCCAGATCGAGCAGAACCCGCCCCAGTTCATAGGCCGCGAGGTCGACGTCACGGCGCGGCTTCGGCGTGCGCGACGGGCACCAGACCGCATAATCGCTGCGCCAGTCGTCGAAATCGAGATGAGCGAAGGCGCTCGGCAGGCTCGGTAGATGGTCGCCGTAAAAGCCGAGCGCGGCGCCGGGATGCCGACGGCTCAGCTCGTCGATAAGCACTTGCAGCATCTCGTCCGAACCGCGCAGCCCGGCCAGATACCGCGATAGCTCGTCGTGCTGCGCGATGTCCGGCAGGTCGATACCCAATCGGTCCTCGCCCGGCCTCTCCTTGAACCAGGGGCCGTGGTTTCCCATCGTGATGGCGAAGACGAAAACGCGGGGCCCCGTCTCCTCGACGACCCGCAGAATATGCCGGGCCAGCTCCGGGTCGCTCATATATGGCGGCGTGCGCGCGCCGCCCAAGGTTTCGCGCCCGAGGAACCGCTCGAAGCCGAGAGCCGGCATTGCCAGGTCGCGGCGGAAAAAGCCGCGGTCGAACGGATGCAGGCAAATCGTGCGATAGCCGGCCTCACGCAGCCGCCAGACGTGCGATCCGACCGGCGCGCGGGCCAGCGCGTGATACGGATTGAACCGATCGTAACCCAGCGCGGCATCATCGAGGCCCGTCAGCACCTGAAACTCGGCGCGCATCGTATTGGCGCCCCAGGCGGGGACAGCCAGCCGGCCGGAGACGCCGCCCGCACAAGCGGCCTCATAGCCTGCGAGAATATGCGGGGGCAGAAACGGCAGCGCGCGCCGCGCGTCGAAGAACGATTCGCACTGGACCAGGACAATCGGCGAGGCATCGGATGCCGTCGTGGCGCCTGCGGATCGCGGGGCGAGCTGCGAGCGCCGCGCCGGCCGTTCGCTGCGCGCAATCAGGCCATGCGCGATCAGCATCGCAACCGGGCCGAGCCGGACCGCGTCGGCAAAGGCGTCGCCGCTCGGGCGCAACCGCCGCAACGTTCGCGCTGTCCGGC
>JAFAWI010000491.1 GCA_019241915.1 Alphaproteobacteria bacterium | reverse complement strand
CAGGCCCGCGTCGGCCTCGTCCCGGACGGCTTTGCCACAGTCGCCGTGCTGGAGCGCTTGCGCGGCCGCTGACCGCGACTTCAGTTCGACACTTTCGCCGTGCTAGGATTCGCGCCGGACCGCCGGGAACTCCCGGTGGCCGCAGCGGTTTTTCGAGCGGGGCAGGCGCCGAGGAGCGATGCGGAAGAAGAGCGCGACGGCGCGCCGGTTTGCCGGCTTTATGCTGCTGGCGGCGCTCGAACTCGTCGCCGCCGGCGCGTTGTTTGCCGTCGCCGTGCCGCCGGCTGCGGCGCAATGGGGTTTTCCGTTTTGGGGCGGCGGAGAACGTCAACCGCGCCGGCAGAACCCCTATGGCGGCTGGCCATGGCGGCACCAGGAACACCGTCGCGAGGCGCCGATCGATCACACTCGGGCGCCGCCTGCCCACAGACGCGAAGCTCCCGCGACCACGAACGTGGTGGTGCTGGGCGACTCCATGGCGGATTGGCTGGGCTACGGCTTGGAGGAAGCCTTCTCGGAGACGCCCGAGATCGGCGTGATCCGCAAACCGCGTCCCTATCGCGGCCTCATCAAGACCGAAGGACGCGATCCTTACGATGCGGTCACGACCGCGCGGGAGATGCTGGCAGGCGAGAAGCCGGACTTCATCGTCATGATGATCGGCCTCGCCGATCGCGTGCCGTTGCGCGAGCGCCCGCGTGCCGCGCAGCCGGCGCCCGCCGGCAAGCAAGCGCCCGCGTCGGGTCAGCAACCCCAACACACGGCGAAGCCGGCCGATCAGCAACAACCGGCTCCGACCGGGGACGCCGAAGCCGGTACCGAAGAGCCCGCGATCATCGCGCCGGCGCCCACGGCGGAGCCAGCGCCGGCCGGCATAAGGACGCATCAGTTTCGTACCGAAAAATGGGCGGAGCTCTACGCCAAGCGCATCGACGAGATGATCGCGGTGCTCAAATCGAAGGGCGCGCCGGTGTTTTGGGTCGGGTTGCCCGCGATCCGCGGCACGCGCGCGACCGCCGACATGGTTTATCTCAACGACCTTTATCGCGATCGCGCCGGGAAGGCCGGCATCATCTACGTGGACATCTGGGACGGGTTCGTCGACGAGAGCGGCAGCTACGTCAATCAGGGGCCGGATTTTGAAGGTCAAATCCGGCGGCTGCGCCCAGCCGACGGCGTGCACTTCACCAAGGCGGGCGCGCGCAAGCTTGCCCACTATGTCGAACGCGAGATCCGGCGCGTGATGCTGGCGCGCGGCGCGCCGGTGGCGACACCCGTGCCGACCGAGAAAGAGGCGCCGCCGGCCCCCGGCAAACCGGGCGCGCCGGCGCGGCCGGTGGCCGGCCCGGTGGTTCCGCTCACCGGCCCGGCGGCGGCCGGATCCGAGGGCCTGCTCGGCGGCGGACCGGCGCGTACCACGAGCTCCGACCCGGTGGCCAACCGCGTTCTGGTGAAGGGCGATCCGGTTGCGGCGCCGGCCGGCCGCGCCGACAACTTCGCCTGGCCGCGCCCGGACTCAGCCCCGCCGTCGACGTCGGTCGCCGAGCCGCCGGAACCGGCGGCCGCTGTGGCGCCGCCCGAAGCCGCAAAGGCGGCACCGCCGCCTGCCAAGCCGCCCGCGCCCGTGGTGCACAAGCGGCGCGCCACGCGGCCGGCGCAGCACGGCGGTCGCGACGACCAACCGCGCCCGCCGGGCTCCATGCCGCGTGCCAACAACAACAATGGCGGATGGTGGAACGGCGGGCGCTGATCAGCGCGGCAGTTTGGTCGAGCCCGTCAAATACACGTCGACCGCGGCGGCGGCCTGGCGGCCCTCGCGGATCGCCCACACAATGAGCGACTGGCCGCGCCGGATGTCGCCGGCCGCGAATACCCTGGGCAGCGACGTCTGATAATTCTTCACGTCCGCCTTCACGTTGCCGCGCGCATCGAGCGCAAGGCCGAGCGTCTCGATCATGCCGTCGTGCACCGGATGCACGAAGCCCATGGCGAGCAAAACCAGCTCGGCGTCGAGCTCGAACTCGGTGCCGGGGATCGGCTTGATCTTGTCGTCGACATGCACGCAGTGCAGCTTCTTCACCTGGCCGAACTGGCCGCTCAAGCTGCGCACCTCGTCGAGCCACGAGGAAGGCGCCGAGCGCGACTTCG
>JAFAWI010000270.1 GCA_019241915.1 Alphaproteobacteria bacterium | reverse complement strand
CGATTCCTATGTCCAGCAGTTCGACCGGCTGGTCAATCAGCAGGACAAATTGATCCATACCGCGCAGTATTCCGGCTACCTCGAATGGAAGAAGAAGGGTGCGCCGATCGGCTTTGTCGCGCCGAAGGACGGGCTGCCCGCGACACCGGAGAGCTGGGGCATTCCGACACAAGGCCCGCACCCCAATACGGCACGGCTCTATCTCGATTGGTTTCTGTCCGAGCTCGGGCAAAAGGCGATGACCGACAATTTGTTCCTGCACTCGCCGCGCAGCGGCGCTGCGCCGCCGCCCGGCGGCGAGCCGCTCGACAAGCTCACCGTGCTGATGCCGACCGACTGGGAAGCCTTCCTCAAGAGCCGGACCGAGTTCGCCAAAGAGTGGGACCGCTATACCGGCCTGCGCTGATGCGGCTTCTTGCGCCGCTCAAGCGCGCTTGTCGGCAAAGTCGCTGAGGTCGAGGTTGGTCTGGTGCTCGGGTGCCGGATCCTTGCGGATCGAGGTGCCGCGCATGTAGTGGCGCTGCCAGCCGAGCTTGCGCGCTTCCGAGTTGGGGATCGCGAGGTCGGCGTTGTGGCGCTGGCGCGAGGCGGCCCACTCGCGATGGAGCGCTTCGAGCTCCGGGTCTTGCGACAGGTTGCGGATCTCGGGCGCGAAACGTTCGAGTTCGTGGCGCGGCATCGGGGTGATCATCGCGATCGGCTCGTCGACTTCAAAGACGATCGGGTGGTTCGGCCGTGTCACCTTCCAGTTCATTGTGAAGGTGGACTCGGTCCAGTCGCTCTCGACGATGCCCTCGAGCGGGGCGATGCCGTCTTTCGGCAGGTTCGCCGGCCCGTGGACGTAGAGATTGTAGCCGGGTGGGGTGCGGAACAGGTACCCAACCAGAAAAGTCAGCACGCCCGAGCCAAAGATGCTGACTGCGTTGCGCGGGTTTTCGCCGCTGAGGAAATCGATCTTGAGCGTCGTCGGCTCGGCGCCGCCGTTCCACGTCACCGCGAATTTGTGCCGGTTGAGGATCAGCCAACCCGCCTGGTTCGCCATCACCATCGGCAGACAGCGATAGGCGAAGCGCTGCGGCGTCGCGTCCATCCAGTCGCGGTTGGGTTTGGCCGTGACGAGCCCGGTGCGGTGAGCCGAAAGCGAATAGGCCACCAGCGGCATCGCCGGTTCCTTGGATCGCGCCGTCGCCTTGCGCCGCGCCGGCGCCGGTCGTGGCTTTTGCGCCGGTGGTTTCGTCTCGGGCGGAGCGGGCGGTGGCTTTGCCTCCGCCGCAGCGCCCGAGGCGACCGGCTTTTGCGATGCTGCCTTGCGCATCTCCAGGAAGCGCTGCTCCCATTCGGCCGAGCGATCGTCGGCCTGGCGTTGCAGCCGCGGCGGCGCCACCACCACCCCATCGCTTGCGATGTCGAGGAAATCGAGCGCACGCAGCACCGTCGCCTCGTATGACTGCACGAAGTTTTCGTAGAAGATCATCAGCACCTTGACCCGGTGCCGCCGGAAGTATTCGTGCCACAGCACGTCAAACTGATTGACCAAAGTCAGGTACCGCTCGATCAGCTTGTAGTCGAACGGCAGCTCGCGGTCGGCCACCTCGTGCGGGCCGGTGCGCGTATCCACCGAGCGCCACAGGCCGGTGCGGCTGGCGCGATAATAGGAGATCGCCTGGGTCAGCTTGTTCTGGCGGCGCAGCCAGATATACCGAGGCTCGCCGATCTTCTGCCGCAGCAGCTCGTGCAGCGTTCCGTCAGAACCCGCGGCGCCATCGAGCGCCGCTTTCAGCTTGGCGAGGATCGCCGGCATCTGGTGCCACAACAGCTTGACGCCAAAGACGCCGTTTGCCGTGGTGCCGGCGGCGAGAACCCGGTCGACATAGTCGCGGTCGTCGACGATCTGCAAGGTGCGGCGCCAGAATTGTTCGTTGTAGTCGTAGATGTCGAAATATTCGTTGGGCCGGCCGGCCCGGCCCGTGCTGGCGAGCGCCTCGGCCAGCAGCGTGCTGCCGGTGCGCGGCGCGGTGCAGATGACATAGTTCAGCGACGTTGCGGTCATCGAGGGTTCCCGTAGCGCCGCCCAGGGGAGCTGTCAACGCGATGGGGCGGGGGCCTGAGACATCGCGCCCCGCTTCCGTGTTCGGCTTTTGGCGAGTAATAGGCGGTATTGTCTTCGGTCGGATTGAGCCGCACCGCAACCGGATATGCCCGAACCCGCCGCCGAACCGCGACAGACCCCGACGATCGACCCGGCCCACGTGCTGCAGCGGGCGACGCAGCTGCACCAGCGCGGCCGGCTGGCCGAGGCCGAGGGTTTGTACCAGGAGGTCCTGCACAGCGATCCGCGCAGCTTCGAAGCGCTGCATAACGCGGGACTGATCCGGTTGCAGAGCGGCGACTACGGCGCCGCCATCCGTCTTATCCAGCGGGCGCTCGCGGTCAATCCGCAATCGGTCGAGGCCTACAACAACCTCGGCGGTGCGCTCCAAGCGCTCAACCGCCAGGAGGAATCCCTCGCCTATTACCAGCGCGCCCTAGCGATCAACCCGAACTTCGCCGACGGCCACAACAACCTCGGCGCCGCGCTGAAGGCGCTGGGGCGGATGGAGGAGGCGCTGGCGGCGTTCGAGCGCGCCGTCGCGCTGGCACCAGATCGCGCTGCGTTCTACCGCAATCTGGTGGACACCCGGCCCGTCACCGCCGACGACCCTTGCCTTGAACGGATGCAGCGCCTTGCCGAGCGCATGCAGCGGATGAACGAGGAAGGCCAGACCCAGCTGCATTTCGCGCTGGCCAAGGCGTATTCCGATATCGGTCAGCACGAGCGCTCGTTTCGTCACCTGGTGGCCGGCAACGCGCTCAAGCGGCGCAATGTTGCTTACGACGAGGGAAATACGCTCGGCGCGTTTGCGCGGACCCGGCGCGTCTTCACCCCGGAGCTGATGCAGGCAAAGAGCGGGATGGGCCATCACTCGCCCCTGCCGGTCTTTATCCTCGGGATGCCGCGTTCCGGCACCACGCTCGTCGAGCAGATTTTGGCCAGCCATCCGGCGGTTTTTGGCGCGGGCGAGCTGCTCGATTTCGAGGCGCTCGTCAACAACCTGCCCGGCCGCTTCCCGGACGTGGCGGCGGGGCTGCAGCAAACGCATTTGACGCAATTCGGCGAACGCTATGCGAAGCGCCTCGCCGCGATAGCGCCCGCCGCCCGCCGCGTGACCGACAAGATGCCCGCCAATTTCCGCTTCGCCGGGCTGATCCATTTGGCGCTGCCCGGAGCCCGCATCATCCATACGCGGCGCGATCCGGTGGACACTTGTCTGTCTTGCTTCAGCATCCTGTTCATGGGCAGCCAGCCGCACACCTACAATCTGGGCGAGCTTGGCCGCTATTACCGCGCCTACGACCGGTTGATGGCGCATTGGCGCGCGGTTTTGCCGCAGGGGGTGATGCTGGAGGTGCAGTACGAGGATCTGGTCGGCAACCTCGAAGGCCAGGCGCGGCGGATGCTTGCGCATTGCGGTCTCGACTGGGACCCGGCGTGCCTCGATTTTCACAAGACAGAGCGGCCGATCCGCACAGCCAGCGCGCTGCAGGTGCGCGTGCCGATCTATCGCAGCTCGGTGCGGCGCTGGCGGCCGGCGGAGCAGACGCTGTTCCCGCTGCTCGACGGTTTGATGACGCCGCGCCTCGACAGTTAAGCACGTCGGCCGCCGGTTACAGGCGACGGCGAGGGCGATGACCTCGCCAGCAAGACGTCACTGCGGGGACGGCTTTATTATTAGTCCGCGACGTCGCCCCTTATTATGCAAGCGAAAGTTGTTTCCGTGTTGTGACAGGCGTGACTGAAGACATCGTCCCATAGAACACAAGATTGCGCGGCGATCGGGGTTTTTTAACCTTAAAGCAATCTGCCAGCGGAACCGCCGGCGCTTGACTCTCGTATCAATC
>JAFAWI010000406.1 GCA_019241915.1 Alphaproteobacteria bacterium | reverse complement strand
AAGCTGCACATCGCCTGCAACAACGCCGGCGTGCCGATGCACGGCACCAAGCTCACCGACGTGCCGCTCGCGGACTGGCAGTTCGTGGTCGGCGTCAACCTGTGGGGTGTGATCCACGGCATCCGCCACTTCGTCCCCGCCATCCTCAAGCACGGCGAGGAAGGCCACGTCGTCAACACCGCGTCGGTCGCCGGCTTTCAGAACCGGCGCGGCACCGACCAGGGGCCCTATTCGATGAGCAAATACGGCGTGCTGTCGCTGTCAGAAGCGCTTGAGCACGAGCTCGACGGGACCGCGATCGGCGTCTCGGTGCTGTGTCCTGGCCCGATCGCAACCAACATCGCGCGGGGCGCGCGCAACCGGCCCGATCACCTGGGCGGCCCGCAGGTGAAGCCCACCGACGAGCGGATGCTGGCCGAACGCCTCGCTACCCAAGGGCTCGACCCGAAGATCGTCGGCGAGCGCGTCGTCGACGCGATCCGTACCAAGACCTTCTATGCGTTTGTCGGCGCGGCGCCGGCGGATGTGATCCGCACCCGCCACCGCCGCATCGAAGAAGCGCTCACCAGCAAATGGGTCACGCATTACTGACGCAATTTTGCCGGGCGGATGAGCGAGCGTCATCCGCCCGGCAGGGGAAATACGCCACGCTCTTCCGCCTACTGTGCAAGGAGTATCCCATGGCTGATGCCAAGCTCGCCCCGAACCTGCCCGACTGGATGGTCGAGCATGCGAACCGCTACATCGCCAGCGGCGGCACCGAGGGCCATATGTACAAGATCACCCAGCCGGGCCGGCCGGAACTCACGGTCCCGTCGCTGTTGCTGACCACGACCGGGCGCAGGTCGGGTGAGAGATACATCTTCCCCCTGTTCTACGGCGAGACCGGGAACGGCGGCTATATCATTGTCGCCTCGAAGGGCGGCGCGCCGAAACACCCGCAATGGTATCTCAACATCCAGGCGCAGCCCGAGGTCGAGGTCCAGGTCGGGACGAAGAAGCTGAAGGCACGGGCACGCACCGCGGCGGGTAACGAGCGGGCGCGGCTGTGGCAAGAGGCGCTGAAGTTCTGGCCGCCTTACGCCGATTACCAGGAGAAAACCGAGCGCGAGATCCCGGTCGTCGTGCTCGATCCTGCGTAGCTGCGGTTCGGCCACGACAGTGCGGCGAATGCGTGACGGCGTCAGCGTGGGCGCTATAGACTAGGAGCCGGCGCTCGACAGGAGGATTCTCGATGCCGTTTTACCAAAAGGGCGACGTCCGCATCCGCTACGAAGAGGTCGGCAGCGGCTTCCCGCTGCTGGTCACGCCCGGCGGCGGCCTTAACTCGCGGATCGCGATGTGGCCGACGGCGGCGATCAATGCGATGGAAGAGTTCAAGAACGACTTCCGCTGCATCACGATGGATCAGCGCAACGCCAATGGCGGCGAGTCGACGGGGCCGGTGCCGACAGCGAACGCGTGGGAAGCCTATGCCGACGACCAGCTCGGCCTGATGGACCATCTCGGCATCGACCAGTTTTTTTACATGGGGTACTGCATCGGCGGCTGCTTTGCCGGCAAACTGTTGCAGCGCGCGCCCAGCCGCGTCGTCGCCGCGGTGTTCCACCAGAGCGTCGGCCACCGGCCGGAAGATCCGGAGGTCATGGTCCGGCACAGTACCGACAACTGGCTGCCGGACTTCAAGAAGCGCCGGCCCGAGGTATCGCAGGACAACATCGACAAGTTCTTCCACAGCCTGTGGCGGGAAAACACCGACTTCCTCTACAGCGTCTCGCGCGATTTCATCAAAAACTGCCGCACACCGATCCTGGTGTTGCCCGACGACACGCCGTCGCATCCGCTGCAAACCTCGATCGATGTCGCCTCGCTCGCCCCCAATTCGGACATTACCGTGTATCCGTGGCGCGAGCCCGAGGAGCTGCGCCAGCGCATGATCGCCAAGGTGCGAAGCTTCCTCAAGTCGCACGTCCCGATGAAGGCCGCGGCCCAGTAACAGGAGGAACGCCATGCCGGTTTACGAAAGAGGCAATGTCAGAATTCATTATGAGGAGGCTGGGTCGGGCTTTCCGCTGCTGATCATTCCAGGCGGCGGACTGAACTCGACGATTGCCGGGCTGGCGACAAGCCACCCGTTCAACCCGCTCAAGGAATTCGCGGACCAGCATCGGGTGATCGCCGCCGATCTGCGCAACGCCAACGGCGGGCAGTCGACCGGCCCGCTCGAAATCGACCGGCCGTGGGACGCCTATACCGACGACCACCTCGGGCTGATGGACCATCTCGGCATCCGCGAGTTCATGGTGCTCGGCTTCTGCATCGGCGGTCCGTTTATCTGGAACCTGCTCAAGCGCGCGCCGGACCGTATCGTCGCGGGCGTGTTGACCCAGCCGAGCGGTTTCCGCCCGACGATGCCCGACCTGTTCTACCAGAACAACATCAAGGGCTGGGGCCCCGGGCTGTGCGAAAAACGGCCCGACATCACGATGGAGCAGGTCAGCCAGTTTCTGCACAGCATGTACACCAAAAACGCCGACTTTGTGTTCACTGTCAGCCGCGACTTTGTGCGGCAGTGCCAGACGCCAGTGCTGATCCTGCCCGACGACGTGGCGGCGCATCCCTATGCGGTGGCGCTCGAAAGCGCACATCTTGCGCCCAACGCGCAGGTCAGCATGTACCCGTGGAAGGCGAACCCGGAGCAGATCGAGCTGGTGCTGCGCCACGTTCGCGCCTTCCTCAAGGCGAACATGCCGTCCGCGGTCGCCCGGCCGATGGCCGCCGCGGCGCAGTAACCGCGGTCGACGATCGGGCGGCCGCCTTTTCTCCGGCAACGGAACGGCGAAGGCAGCCGCCCGGCGCGGCGCTGGTCAGCGCACCCGGACGAACTTGTCGACGCCGCGGTTTTGCGTGAGGCCGGCGTAGATGCTGCCCTCCGAGTCGACGCCGATGCCGTGGACGTGGCGGCTTTCCATCTTGGCGAGGACATCGCCCTTGGGGCTGCGGACGGTGCAGTAGGCGGGGTTGCCGTCAGCCTCCTGCTCGGCGATGTAGTAGTTGCCGTCCTTGCCGCGGCTGATGTCGTTCGGTCCGCCCATCCCGGTCCACTCGCCGAGATACGCGCCCTCGGGCGTGAAGATCTGGATGCGCCGGTTGGAGCGGTCGGCGACCAGCAGGTTGCCGTCGCCGTCAAGCGCGATGCTGTGCGGCAGGTGGAACTGCCCCGGCCCCTTGCCCGGCGAGCCCCATGACGTCTTGAGCGTGCCGTCGGCCGCAAAGCGGTGGACGCGGGCATTCTGATAACCGTCGGTGACGTAGATGTCGCCGTTGGGGTGCGGCAGCATCTCGGTCGGATGGTTGAACGGCCCGGCGGCGCGCTCGACGAGCCAGTTCTCGACATGGCCGGTGTCCGACGCTTTGCCGGGCTCGCCGAGCTGCAGCTTGACCTTGCCGTCGAGGCTGAACGACTTGCAGACCGAGTCGATGCGGTCGGTAGTGTAGACCGTGTCGCCGACCACTTTGAGTCCGTGCGGGTCGGTCACCTCGCCCGCACCCCATGAGGCGAGGTGCTTGCCGGTCTTGGCGTCGAACACGACGACCGGCGGGTTGCGCCGCTGGAAGACATAGACACGGTCGTGGTCGTCGGCGGCGACCCGGCTGACCAAGCCGAACGGCTCGCCATCGGGCGATTTGAAAAAGTCGTGGATCACCTCATAGCGGTAATCACCGGTTCCGACTTGGGGCATGGCACTTCCTCCGATTTTTGATTTTGCCGATAGCGATGCGGCCTAGGGGTAGATATTTGCACCACCGAGACAATGAGGCAGTGAGATTTTCAGCGGTGCGGCGACCTCATCGCCTCACCGCCTCTGTGGTGGATTGTAGGGCGCTTCGCGCCGTACATCACACCGGCTTGCCGCTGGCGTGCGACGAGTTGACCGTGAACACCCAGCCGCCGGGGCCGGGGAGCGTGAACGAATCATGGATGCGGCCGCGGCTGATCTCCGACGGCGACAGACCCTTTGTGGCGTAGTCGCGATGCGCGGCGTCGATGTCGTCGACCATCAGGTCGAACGGCGCGGGCGTGCTGGGCGCGGGCGTCGGTTCGGTGCTGCGAACGACGACATGCGTGCCGCCGCGCAGCTCCAGCACTGCCAGCGCCTCCATCTGCACGATCGGCCGCAGACCGGCGGTCTCCAGCCAGCGCGCCGCGGCAGCGACATCGCTGCACGGCAGCCGCACATGGCCGACCGCGACGGGCGGGCGTTCATCGGTGGCATCGGACATGGCTATATCCTCCTCAGTACGGCTCCTTGACGAAGATAAATGTGGTGCCGGTGACGATCGGTGCGCTGGCGCCGACAAAGCTGACGTTGACATCCTTGACCTGGCGCGAGCCGGCGCGGCCCGAGGCCTGCAGCGCACCCTCGATGATGTGCCACAGGCCGTGGATACGGCCGGTGCCGAGGCTGCCGCCAAACGTGTTGAGCGGCAACTCGCCGTCGAGCCCGATGCGGCCGTCCTGGATGAAATCGAGCGCTTCGCCCTCGTTGCAGAAGCCGTACGATTCCAGGCCGTAGATCACCGACGCCGAGAAGCCGTCGTAGATCTGCGCGACATCGACATCCTTGGGGCTGAAGCCCGAGCGCTCCCAGGTCAGTTTCGCCGAGCTGGCGCCGCCCTCCATGTAGTCGGCGAGGCTGCCGATGCGGCCGGCGACCTCGAATTTTAGGCGCTCGCCATAGCCGGCGAGGTAGGCCGGGGCGGGTTTCAGGTCGCGGGCGCGGTCGGCGGTGGTCAGCACGACCGCGACCGCGCCCTGCACGGGGATGTCGCAGTCGAACAGGCAGAACGGATAGGCGACCATGCGCGACGCGAAATAGTCCTCGCGGGTCAGCTCGGTGCCGTAGAAATAGGCGTGCGGGTTGTGCTGGGTGTGCTTGCGCTGGGTGACTGCAAGCGTCGCCATCTTGTCGCGGGTCTGGCCGTGCTTTTCGAGCCAGCGGGTGTAGGCGACCGCCATCCCCTGCCCCGGCCCGCCAAAGCCGTAGGGCGCGGTGAACTG
>JAFAWI010000364.1 GCA_019241915.1 Alphaproteobacteria bacterium | reverse complement strand
ATGGGACGGTCACCGGTATTGGTGACGGTCAGGCTTGCGGTCTTGCGTCCGCTGTTGAGCTCGATCTCACCCTCTCGGATAAACTTTTCGCCGGGGATCATCGGATCGGCTCGTGCACCGTGACGAGCTTGGTGCCGTCGGGAAACGTTGCTTCCACCTGTATGTCGTGAATCATTTCCGGTATTCCCTCCATCACCTGCGCGCGCGTGAGCACATGGGCGCCTGCCTCCATCAGCTCGGCAACGGTCTTGCCATCGCGCGCGCCCTCGACAATGAAATCGGTGATCAGCGCCACGGTCTTGCGGCCGGCGTTGAGCTCGATCTCGCCGTTTTGGATGAAGCGTTCACCGGGCATCATGTTGACTTTTCCTCCGTCATTCCGGGGCGCGCGAAGCGCGAACCCGGAATCTCGATCACAATCTCTTGGATTCCGGGTTCGCCCTTCTGGCGCCCCGGAATGACGAATTGAAATTACCTGATCGGCTCGTGCACGGTGACGAGCTTGGTGCCGTCGGGGAACGTCGCCTCGACCTGGATGTCGTCGATCATCTCGGCGACCCCCTCCATCACCTGCTCGCGGCGCAGCACCGTACCGCCGTCGCGCATCAACTCGGCGACCGCCCGCCCGTCGCGCGCGCCCTCGACCACATAGTCGGTGATCAGCGCGACGGCTTCGGGGTAGTTGAGCTTGACGCCACGCTCCAGCCGCCGGCGGGCCACAATCGCCGCCATGGCCACCAGCAGCTTGTCCTTTTCGCGCGGCGTCAGATGCATCGCTTAGACGTGCCAGACGCGCGGCAGCCGCGGCGGCAGCCCCACGGCGCCGCGCAGACCGGCGAGGTAGCCGATCAGCCGCACGCGCACATCGCCCGGCGACGGCCCGAAAATCCGTGCGATCAGCACGCCGTTGACCACCGTCGCGGCGCCATCGGCCAGCTCGCGCGCCAGCGGCAGCAGCGCCGCGGCCTCGGCCCCGACATGCACCGCGGTGGCGATGGCGCGAGCGCCGTCGAACAGCAACGGATCGTCGAGCATGCCGGCGATATCGCGGTCGAGCGCCAGCCGGTCGACCCAGACGAGACGGCCGTCGTAGCGCACCTGCCAGCCGTCGAAGAGGCGGCCGCGGGTGATGCGCTCGCCGCGCGCCACCCGGCCGAAGACCAGCATCTCGGCGGCGGCGAGCGACCCTCCCGCGGCGATATGGGCGGCGGTCCGTCGCCGCAGCCGCGCGCCGTCGAACAGGATCGTCTCCTGCGGGTAGTACTCGAGCCGGGCGCCGTCACCGATCGCGAGCTCGACCTCGACCGTCACGTCCGGCCCCAGCGAGCGGTAAATCTTTTCGGCTGCCTGGCTCGACACGACAACCGCACCGTCTGCGACGGCCACCGAAACCGCGACAGCGTCGCCGCCGGTCAGGCCGCCGGTCGTCGTCAGCAGCACCGCGAGCGGAGGGTCGCCTTCTTCCGGCTCGGGAAACATCGCGCGGCACGGCGTGCGCTGGTAGAGGCCGGTCAGGGCGGCACGCTCGCCGCCGCGCCGCGCGAAGCTCAGCGCGCAGGCACCATCGGCCCGCTGTAGCCCGGCTGCCGCGACGTCACACCGTAAGGAAGCGTCGTACATCGCTCTCGTTCATGTCGCTCCGGCTGCCGGCGAGCACGACCTCGCCGCGTTCCATGACGACATACTTGTCCGCCAGCGCACGAGCAAATTCGAAATACTGCTCGACCAGCAGGATCGCCATCTCGCGCCCGGCGGCGAGGATGCGGATCACGCGCTCGATGTCCTTGATGATCGAGGGCTGGATGCCCTCGGTCGGCTCGTCGAGGATCAACAGGCGCGGCCGCATCACCAGGGCGCGCGCAATCGCCAGCTGCTGCTGCTGACCGCCGGACAGATCGCCGCCCTGCCGGCTCAGCATGTCCTTGAGGACCGGGAACAGCGTGAAGATGTCGTCGGGGATGCGCCGCATCCGCCGCGGCAGGATGGCAAAACCGGTCTCCAGGTTCTCCAGCACCGTCAGGCGGGGAAAGATTTCGCGCCCCTGCGGCACCAGCGCCAGACCGCGGCGCGCCCGCTCGTACGGCGGCAGGCGGGTGATGTCCTGGCCCTCCCAGCTGATCTGCCCCGCGCTGATCGGCAGCAGGCCAAAGATCGCGCGCAACAGGCTGGTTTTGCCAACCCCGTTGCGGCCGAGAATGCAGGTGACCTCGCCCTTGGTCGCCAACACGTCGACGCGGCGCAGGGCCTGGCTGGCGCCGTAAACGAGGTCGATTCCCGCCGCCGCCAGCATTTCAGCGCCCCAGATAGACTTCGATCACGCGGTCGTCGGCCTGGATGGCGTCGATCGAACCTTCCGCCAACACCGCGCCTTCGTGCAGCACCGTCACGTTGACGCCGAGAGAGCGCACAAAAACCATGTCGTGCTCGACCACCACGACGCTGCGCGTCCGGTTGATCTCGCGCAGCAACTCGGCGGTCTCGGCCGTTTCCGCGTCGCTCATCCCGGCGACCGGCTCGTCGACCAGCAGCAGCCGCGGCTCCTGCGCGAGCAGCATGCCGATCTCGAGCCATTGCTTCTGACCGTGCGACAGCTCGGCGGCCCGGCGGTGGCGCTGTTCGGTCAGCCGGACCGTCGCGAGCAGTTCCTCCAGGCGCGCCCGTTCGGCCGCGGTCTCCCGCGCCCACAACGCCCGGGACGGCCGCCGGTCGCCCGCGAGCGACAGCAACAGGTTGTCGTACACCGACAGTGGCTCGAACACGGTCGGGCGCTGAAATTTTCGCCCGATGCCGAGCCGCGCGATCGCCGGCTCGTCAAGCCGCGTCAAGTCGATGTCGTCGCCGAACACGACCCGCCCGGTATCCGGTCTCGTCTTGCCGGTAATGACGTCCATCAGCGTTGTTTTGCCGGCGCCGTTCGGGCCGATGATCGCGCGCATCTCACCGCTCTCGACGGTCAACGAGAGCGCGTTGAGCGCCTTGAAGCCGTCAAACGTCACCGTGACGCCGTCGAGATGGAGCAAAGCCGCGTTCATTCGGCCGGCGCCTCGCGCACCGCGCGATCGGCCCCGATCGGCAGCACGGCGGGCGTGCGCGGCGCGCGCCGCAGCCGCGGCGTCAGCAGGCCGATGATCCCTCTCGGCAAAAACAGCGTGACGAGAATGAACAGACCGCCGATCGCGAACAGCCAGAGGCCCGGCAGCGCGCTGGTAAGCCAGGTCTTGCTGAGGTTGACCAGGATGGCGCCGAGGATCGCACCACTCAGCGTGCCGCGTCCGCCGACCGCGACCCAGATCACCGCCTCGATCGAATTGGCGGGCGAAAACTCCGACGGATTGATGATGCCGACCTGCGGCACATAAAGCGCGCCGCCGATCCCGGCCATCGCCGCCGAGACGACCCAAACCGTCAGCTTGTACGATTCCGGACGGTAGCCGAGAAACCGGGTCCGGGCTTCGGCATCGCGCACCGCGACCAGCACCTTGCCGAAGCGCGAGCGGGTCATTGCCCGCGCCGCGACAAAGGCCGTCGCCAGCACCGTCGCGCTGACCAGCATCAGCCCCACCGCCGTACCGCGGCTGTTGAGCGGAAAGCCGAGGATCTCCTTGAAGTCCGTCATCCCGTTGTTGCCGCCGAACCCCATGTCGTTGCGGAAAAAGGCCAGCATCAGCGCATAGGTAAGCGCCTGTGTGATGATCGACAGATAGACGCCGGAAACGCGCGAGCGGAACGCGAACCAGCCGAATGTGAAGGCCAGCGCGCCCGGCACCAGCATCGTCATCGGCAGCGCGAACCAGAAATGGTCGAACCCCTGCCAGTACCAGGGCAGATGCTTCCAGCCAATGAACACCATGAAATCGGGCAGCGTCGGGTCGGCGTAAACGCCGCGGCTGCCGATCGCGCGCATCAGGTACATGCCCATGCAGTACCCGCCCAGTGCGAAAAACGCCCCGTGGCCGAGCGACAGGATGCCGGCATAGCCCCAGACCAGATCGATCGCCAACGCAAGAATCGCCAGCGACAGGTATTTGCCTGCAAGCGAGATGACAAAATCCGGGACATGGACCGCGCTGACCGCTGGCGCCAGCAGGTTGAGCACAGCCAGCAGTACCGCGCCGCCGAGCAGCCCGGCGACGGTCGCCGCACCGAGCCGGCCCGCGAGGATCATGCCTCGGCCATCCTTCCCTTCACCGGGAACAGGCCGCGCGGCCGCCGCTGGATAAACAGGATCAGAAACCCGAGCACCATGATCTTGGCCAAAACCGCGCCGGCGAAGGGCTCGATAAACTTGTCGACGACGCCAAGCGTCAGCGCGCCGAGCAGCGTGCCCCACAAATTGCCGACGCCGCCGACGACCACGACGATAAAGCTGTCGATGATGTAGTTCTGGCCGAGATTGGGGCTGACATTGTCGATTTGCGACAGCGCCACGCCGGCCATGCCGGCAATCCCCGATCCAAGGCCGAAGGTCAGCGCATCGATCAACGGCGTGCGGATGCCCATCGCCGCCGCCATGCGCCGGTTCTGCGTGACCGCGCGGATGCTGCGGCCGAGCCCGCCCCAGCGCAGCGCGGCCATCAGTGCGCCGAGCACCAGCGCCGCGAACAGCATGATCCACAACCGGTTGACCGTCAGGGTCAGCCCGCCGAGCCGGACCAAACCGCTCATCCAGGCGGGCGACGAGACATCCTGGTTGGTCGGGCCGAACACGCTGCGCACCGCCTGCTGCAGGACGAGGCTCAGCCCCCAGGTCGCCAGCAGCGTTTCAAGCGGCCGCCCGTAGAGAAAGCGGATCAGCGTCTGCTCGATCAGGACGCCGACGATCCCCGCGGCAAGGAACGCCGCGGGCAGCGCAATCAGCAGACCGTAGGGGTCGAGGGCCGGCACGCCGGCGGCGATCGCGCGCTGAACGACAAATGTCGTGTAGGCGCCGATCATCACCATCTCGCCGTGCGCCATGTTGATGACGCCCATGACGCCAAAGGTGATCGCGAGCCCCGCTGCCGCCAAAAGCAGCACCGCGCCCAAACTGACGCCGTAATAGGCATTCTGCGCGAGGCCCCACAGCGCGATATTGCGGTCGATAGCCGCGATCGCCTGCGCCGCCGCCTCGGCCACCGGCGCGGGTTCGTCTTGCAGCGACTGCAGCAGGCTGCGCGAGGCGAGGTCGCCGCGCTTGGCCAGTTCGTGCACCGCCGCCACCCGCTCGGACACCGCTTCCGGCTCCGATTTGAGCAGCGTCGCGGCATGAGCTTGGTGCAGGACCCGCGCAACCGCGGGGTCGCGTTCGGCCGCAAGCGCCTTCTCGATCAGCGAAAGCGAGCCGGGATCGGCGGCGGCGAACAGCGCCTCGGCCGCCGCGCGCCGCTTGGCGGCGTCATCGGCAAAGAGGCCGAGCGCACCCTCTGCGGTCTCGATTGCCGCGCGCACGGTGTCGCTGACGACGATCTTGCGCAGGTTACCGGCCGCCGGCGCCGCCACCGCCTCGCCGCTGCGCGCATCGACAAACCCCGCTTCGGTGCGGATGAAGAGCGGCTGGTCGGGCTGGGCCCACTTCCAGCCGTAGAGCTTGCCGTCGCGCAGCGCATCGATCACCGTCGCGGCGCGCGGGTGTCCCGACATCGCGAGCGCCGTCACGCCGCGTGCCTCGACACTGGCGGTCGTCGATGCGATGTCGGCAAACGGGTCCGTCTCGGCCCGCGCGATACCCGGCAGCGCCAGCAGCAGCGCCAGAAGCGCGGCGGCGACGCCGCCCCGTCCGCGCGCCGCCGCCCGCCACACCGCCCTCATGCTTTTTTGGGCGTCCCGAGACACTTGCCGGCCGTGGTGTCGTAGTTGCCGCACGACATCGGCGGCAGCCAGTCGCCGAGCAGGTTCTTGCTTTCCGGCAGATAGGGCGACCACGGCTGCGCCACGACCAGTCCCGGCGTCTGCCAGACCACGTTGAACTGGCCGTTCGCCTGCACCTCGCCGATCAGCACCGGCTTGGTCAGATGATGATTGGGCATCATCGTCGCGAAATCGCCGGAGAGGTTCGGGTGCGAGACGCCGACCATCGCGTC
>JAFAWI010000310.1 GCA_019241915.1 Alphaproteobacteria bacterium | reverse complement strand
CCGCCAAACCTTCGGATATCGCGACGACAGCGAATTTGGTCGCGGAGTAAGGCTCAATCCCACGGCCTGCGGCCAGCATCCCTGCCATCGACGCGGTATTGACGATGTGCCCGCCCTCATCATGAGCGCGGATGTGCGGCAAGAACGACCGGATGCCGTGCACAACGCCCATCAGGTTGACGTCCAGGACCCAGCGCCAACTGTCGAGCCGGATATTGTCGATATTGCTTGCTGCACCAACCCCTGCGTTGTTGCAGAGAATGTGCACCCTCCCGAAGGCGGCGATCGTTTCGTCGGCGGCCTGATCGACCGACATTGGGTCGGCGACATCGCAGACGACACCGCGAACATCGGCTCCGGTCGCCTCCAGCCTCGCAACCGCATCGCGAAGCGCGGCTTCCTCGATATCGGCAAGCATCACCTTTGCCCCAGCGTTCGCGAATGCGTGACCCAGCGCCAAGCCAATGCCGCTCGCGCCGCCTGTCACAATTGCGACCTTACCTCCTAAATCCCTCATCTGTTCGTCATCTATTGCAGCGCGCTCACGAGGCCGTCGAAGAGGCCCTGGCCGTCGGTGCAACCGAGCAGCGGGTCGGTCGAGTTCTCGGGGTGCGGCATCAGGCCGAGCACGGTGCGGGTGTCGTTGAAGACGCCGGCGATGCAGCGCGCCGAGCCGTTGACGTTGTCTTCGTCGGTCAACTCGCCGGCGGCGCTGCAATAGCGGAAGGCGACGAGGCCGTCGCCTTCGAGCCGGTCGAGGGTCGCCGGGTCGGCGGTGTAGTTCCCCTCGCCGTGCGCCACGGGCACGCGGATCGCCTGGCCCGCTTCGTAGCCGCAGGTGAAGATCGTCTGCGAATTCTCGACGCGCAGATGGACGTCATGGCAGATGAAGCTCAGCGTCTTGTTGCGCAACAGCGCGCCGGGCAGCATCCCGGCCTCGGTCAGCACCTGGAAGCCGTTGCAGATGCCGAGCACCGGGACGCCCCTGGCGGCGCGCGCCTTGACCTCACGCATCGCCGGCGAGTGCGCCGCCATCGCGCCGCAGCGCAGATAATCGCCATAGGCGAACCCGCCGGGGAGCACGATCAGGTCGGCTTGCGGCAGCTCGCTGTCCCCGTGCCAGACGACAGCGGGTTCCTTGCCGCTGGCGCGCTTCAGCGCGGCGCAGACATCGCGCTCGCGGTTGGTGCCAGGGAAGACGACCACGGCAGCTTTCATGAGACGGCCCTGCGCGAGGACGGGTGCTTCGAGGCCCCGACCGGGTCTGCGCCCGGTGGTCGCACCTCAGGATGAGGGAGGATTGTGATGCCATCACCCGCGATCCTCATCCTGAGGTGCGCGGTCAGGCGCCTCGAAGGACGCAGGGGCGGATTTGCCGCGGCCTTCATTCCAGGTCGATCGCGTAGTTTTCGATGACCGGGTTGGCGAGGAGCTCCTTGCACATCGCCTCGACCTTGGCCTGGGCCTTGGCGGTGTCGCTTTCGTCGAGTTCGATCTCGATCAGCTTGCCCTGGCGGACTTCGCCGATGCCGGTAAAGCCGAGCGCGGCGAGGGCGTTGCCGATCGCCTTGCCCTGCGGGTCGAGCACGCCCGATTTGAGGGTGACGTGGACGCGCGCTTTCATCGCCTAGCCTTCACTGGATCGTCCTCGGGCCCTTGAAGTCGGCGGGGCCGCCTTCGGGCAGGATGCCGAGGCGGCGGGCGACCTCCTGATAACCCTCGGCGACCTTTTCCAGGTCTTCGCGGAAGCGGTCCTTGTCGAGCTTTTCGCTGGTGCGGATATCCCACAGGCGCATGTTGTCCGGGCTGATCTCGTCGGCGACGACGATGCGGATGTCGTCGTCGCTGTAGAGCCGGCCGAATTCGAGGCCGAAATCGACGAGGCGGATGCCGACGCCGAGAAACAGC
The DNA here is from genome assembly GCA_019241915.1 of Alphaproteobacteria bacterium. GTDB lineage: Bacteria > Pseudomonadota > Alphaproteobacteria > ATCC43930 > CGMCC-115725 > DATARH01. The sequence continues at coordinate 3,675 of JAFAWI010000310.1, read as the reverse complement.
CCGGAGAGGAAATCGTTGATCCGCAGCGAAATCTGCATGATCTCGTCGAGGTCGTGGGTGCTCGCCCAGGCGAAGGCGGTGATGTGCTCCTCGGCCACCAGCGGATCGCCCAGCTCGGCCTTCTTGTAGTGGTACTCGATGATCGAGCGCGGCAGCTGCGTGCCCTCGGCGAGGCCGAGCCGCTTGGCGAGCGACCCGGCGGCGACGTTGCGGACGACGACGCGCAGCGGGATAATCTCGACCTCGCGCACCAATTGCTCGCGCATGTTGAGGCGGCGGACGAAATGCGTCGGGATGCCGATCTCGGCGAGCTTCAGCATCAGGAATTCGCAGATGCGGTTGTTGAGCACGCCCTTGCCGGTGATCGTGCCGCGCTTCTGCTTGTTGCAGGCCGAGGCGTCGTCCTTGAAGTACTGCACCAGGGTGCCGGGCTCGGGCCCCTCGAACAGCACCTTGGCCGAACCTTCGTAGATCTGCCGGCGTCGCGACATCATCGTCCCCGGCTGAGTGGCCATCGGGCGGGCCGCTCCCGCCGCGTCGATCCAGCCACTGATATAGCAAGCGCGATCGGGGCCAACAATCTCACTGCGGCGATGCGGCCGGGCCGCCGGCGACATCGCCCCACGGGATCGGCGCGGGCTGCCACTGGGCGTAGCGAAAGCGCGGCTTTTGCTTGCCGGCGTTGGGCTGCGGCAGCGCGATCAGCGCGCTCGATACGGTCCCGTAGCCGTGCCCGGTGCGAAACCGCAGCGCCGATTCGGGTGCCTCGCCGGGCGGCGATTCGTCATCCGACAGCAGGGCCTCCCATGCGGCCCAGTCATCGCGGTCGGGGTCGGGCGGCGCGGCGGCGCGGAAGCGCGGTGCGGCGAGCGCGACCCGCCGGTTGTTCGGCCGGTTGAGCTCGCCCGAATCGATCAGCGACAGACCCTCGTCGATCGGCCAGGCGTCGACGTTTTTGCCGTCGGCATGGCGCAGCCAGAACGCGTCGCGGTTGTCGGCAACGATCAGGTTGAAGGTGCGGTAGGCGGCCGGATCGAGGTGTGACAGCGCCTCGGCCGCGGCGACCGCGTCGGGGTGGTCGAGCGCCTCAAGCACCAGCTCGCCGCGCGAGCGCTGGCCCTCGGCGGGCCCCAGCGAGCCGTGCCGGTTGAGCACCGCCGCCGCGACCCCCCAATCGTTGACCCCGAGCCACGAGCCGCCGGCGAGCAGGTCCTTGCCGGCGACGACTTCGGGCCGGTCGGGCCAATGCCGCGCCGGCGGCAGCGCCGCGCGGCCGATCATCTCGTCGCGGTTGGCGCCGATGACGAGCGGCCAGCGGTGTTCCGGGCGGCGCAGGATCACGAGGGTGCACATCGCCCGGTCATCCGGTTATTGTGCGGGCAAGCCCAGCGCGCAGGACTTTCAGCGAGAACGACATGCCGACCTTTGACGATCGCGAGAAGGAGTTCGAGGCCCGGTTCAAGCACGACCAGGAGCTGCGCTTCAAGGTTACCGCACGGCGCAACCGGCTGGTCGGGCTGTGGGCGGCCGAGCGGATGGGGCTGTCAGGCGAGGCGGCCGAGGACTACGCCAAGACGGTGGTCGAGGCCGAATTCGGCGGCGGCGACAAGAAGGTGATCGACAAGGTGGTCGCCGACCTCGCGGCCAAAGGCCACCCGTTCACCGCGGCCCAGGTGCAGTTCGAGCTCGACCATTTCGCGGCGACGGCGCGGCAGCAGGTGATGCAGGAGTAGGTCGACATGCACTTGTCGCAGCCCCTCGCCCGCAGTGCGGGAGAGGGGCTAATCGGCATCAGCCCTTTAATCATTCCTGTCCTTGAACTGGTCCAACAGGCGGCCCTATCGGGTGCTCAATAAGGCTTGTCGCCCGCCACGGTGACGCGGTTGCCCGAGCGGGTGTGGGGCCAGTAGTCCCACATCGCGTGGTGCTGGACGCAGCGGTTGTCCCAGAACGCGATCGAGTTTTCCTGCCAGCGGAAGCGGCATTGGAAGAGCGGGCTCGCCATGTGCTCGTAGAGGTAGCGCAGGATGCCGTCGCTTTCGTCGCGCGGGATGCCGTTGATGTAGCGGGTGAACCCCTTGTTGACGTAAAGGCATTTTTTGCCGGTCACGGGGTGGGTGCGCACCACCGGGTGGTCGGCGTGCGGGTAGCTCTCCTTGTCCTGGACCCCGTAATTGGCGTACTGGCCGCGGTAATGCTCGCCGTTGTGCCGGGCCGTGAGACCCTCGAGATAGGTCTTCATCCGGTCGCTGAGCGCTTCGTAAGCGGCGTACATGTTCGCGAACAGCGTGTCGCCGCCGCGCGGCGGGCATTGCTTGATGTAGAGGATGCTGCCCATCGGCGGCGTCGGGTCGCACGACACATCCGAATGCCAGCCCTCGCCGTTGGCGCGGAAACTGTCCTTGTCGGCATGGATGATCATCAGCTCGGGCAGGCCGGGTTCGGACGGCGCCGCCGGGTGCAGGTGCAATTCGCCAAAGCGGCGGCCGAAATCGAGGTGCTGCAACGGGGTCAGGTGCTGGTCGCGGAAGAAGATCACCAGGTTCTCGGCGAGCGCGCGGTGGATTTCGTCCATCTGGCGGTTTGACGGCTCGCGCAGATCGACCCCGGCGATCTCGGCGCCGATGATCGGGGTCAGCTTGTCGACAGTGATCGACTCGTAGGGCGAGTCCTCGGGGGTGTACTTGATGCGGGGGCCGTTGTTACTGCGCAGCGAGCTCATCGCGCTTCTCCCTTCTCTTCGTCATCGTCCTCGCTCAGCACGTCCGGCGGCACGCCGAGGGACCGCGCGAGCACAGCCAATGTCGCGGCGGACCCGACGGTCCGCCGCGTCTCCAACCGCTCGATCGTCTCACGCGAGACGCCGGACTTCGCGGAGAGGGTTGCGACCGTCCAATTCCGATGATTGCGCCAGGCTCGTATCGGATGCGCCCCGGCGAGTTCGGCTTTGACGACCTCGACCGGAATAGTCGTCTCGACCGCAGTGCCCCGTTTCGCCTCCACCCGTGCCGCAAGCAGATCGTCGTCGGCGCGCGCCGCGGCGACGGCGGCGACATCGTCCGCATCCTCAAGGAGGTCTTCCAGCGTCGCGACAACCTCATCCCAATCGGCCCGCTTGAGGACCACTTCGTCGGCGCTGATCGATTTGGGCTTGGGCAAAATAAAGGACATGGCCCCCCTCTTATACATGCGGCCCTAGCGTTTATACACATCCCCTCGGGTGCGGATCAGTTCGACCCTAAGAATTTGAGCTTCGGGATCGATCGCGAAAAGCACTCTGTACTCCCAACCCGCAGGCGCTGCAGATCGCTGCCGGCGAGCTGTCTGACGTCGATATTCGGGGCGTTGCCCGCTGCGGCGGCCTCGATACGCGCCACGATCTGCGTCCGGCGATGCGCCGGCAATCGCTGCAACGATTTCCGCGCAGTCCGCGTAAAGACGACCTTCAACCGCAAGAGCCGAAGACGCGGCGGAAGATCGTGTCGATGTGCTTGAGATGATAGGCCGGGTCGAACGACGCGTCGATCTGGTCGGCGCTCAGGTATTGCGTTACGGAGGGATCGGCTTTGAGCCGGTCGGCGAACTTGCCGGCGCCCTCTCCAAGCGCGTTCCACTGGGCCATCGCGTGCTTCTGCACCAGGCGGTAGGCGTCTTCCCGCGACATGCCGGCTTCGG
>JAFAWI010000263.1 GCA_019241915.1 Alphaproteobacteria bacterium | reverse complement strand
GGCGAATTGCCCGAGGCGTTCTATGATGTCGGCGCCGACCGCGAGAATCGGGTGGTGATCCTGACAGGCACCGGTCCGGAGTTTTCCGGCCCGCGCGCCACGCCCGGCACCTCGTCCTTCCCGTCGCGCCCGACCAACGAGCGGATCGATCGCATCCATTGGGAAGGCCGCCAGTTATTGCAGCGGCTGCTCGAAATAGAGGTGCCGGTGATCAGCGCGATCAACGGCCCGGCCTGGCGCCATTCCGAAATCCCGCTGCTCTGTGACATCGTCCTGGCCGCTGACACCGCGCAATTCCAGGACTCGGCGCATTTCCCCTCGGAGGTCGTGCCCGGCGACGGCATGCACATCGTGATGCCGCTGCTGCTCGGCCTCAACCGCGGCCGCTACTACCTGCTGACCGGCCAGACCATCGATGCCGCCCGCGCGCTCGAATGGGGCCTGGTGGCCGAGGTGCTGCCGCCGGACCGGCTGATGGCGCGAGCCTGGGAGCTGGCCGCAGACTTGGCGAAAAAGCCTACCCTGACATTGCGCTATACGCGGCTGCTGCTGACCGAATACCTGCGCCGCCAGATGCACGACCTCCTGGGCTACGGCCTCGGCATGGAGCTGCTGGCGCTGGGCGAGAAGCCGGAAGCCTGATCGCTGTCATCCCGGTGCGGCCGGTTTGCGTCTTTCCGATGCCCCGGCTTTCGCCGGGGTGCCTCGTCAGGATGAGGAAGGTTTGTGCCGGGCACCTTCATGCTGAGGCGCTTCGCGCAGAGGCCTCGAAGAACCTACGCCACCGAGCAGCACGGATTAACTGAAGAATGACCGCAGACAAGAACATCCTCTTTATCATGTGCGACCAGCTGCGGTTCGATTACCTCGGCTGCTACGGCCACCCGCATCTCGAAACGACGAACATCGATGCGCTGGCGGCGCGCGGAGTGCGGTTCGACCGGGCCTATGTGCAATCGCCGGTATGCGGCCCGTCGCGCATGAGCTTCTACACCGGCCGCTACATGCGCTCGCACGGCGCCAACTGGAACGGCTTTGCGCTGCGGGTCGGCGAGCCGACGCTGGGCGACTACCTCGGCGAACTCGGCATGCGGACCGTCCTGGTCGGCAAGACGCACATGGCCGCCGACCTTGCCGGCATGAAGCGGCTCGGCATCGACCCGACGTCGTCGCTCGGCGTCCACCTGTCGGAATGCGGCTTCGAGCCCTACGAACGGGACGACGGGCTGCACCCGTCGAGCCGGCCCCGCCCGGCTTATGACGATTACCTGCGCGCCCATGGCTTTGACGGCGCAAACCCGTGGGAGGAATGGGCAAACTCAACGGAAGGCGGGAACGGCTGGCTGCTCACTCACAGCAACCGACCGGCCCGCCTTCCAGCCGAGCATTCAGAAACCGCGTACACGACGCGTCGGGCGATGCAGTTTATCGACGAGGCGGCGGCCGATGGGCGCAACTGGTGCCTGCATTTGTCGTACATCAAACCGCATTGGCCCTACATCGCGCCAGCGCCGTACCACGCGATGTACGGGCCCGGCGCCGTGGTGCCGCCGGTGCGCGACGAGGCCGAGCGGGCGGCACCGCATCCCGTCTACGACGCGCTGATGCGGCTGCGCGTGTCGCGCAACTTCGCGCGTGACGCGGTGCGCGAGCGGGTGATCCCGGCCTATATGGGCCTCGTCAAGCAGATCGACGACGAACTCGGCCGGCTGTTCGGTTTTCTCGACACGCGGGGACTCACCGGCAACACGCTGATCGTGTTCACCAGCGACCACGGCGACTATCTGGGCGACCACTGGCTCGGCGAAAAGGATTTCTTCCACGACTGCACGGTCAAGGTGCCGCTGATCGTCGCCGACCCGAGTCCCGAGGCCGACGCGACGCGCGGCACCGCGTCGAGCGCGCTGGTCGAGGCGGTCGATCTGGTGCCGACTTTTATCGCCTATGGCGGCGGCACGCCGCCGCCGCATGTCGTTGAGGGCCGTTCGCTGCTGCCGCTGCTGCATGGCGAGATGTCTGCCGATTGGCGGCGTTTCGCGTTTTCCGAATACGACTATGCGATGCTCGAGGCGCGGCTCACGCTCAACCAGCCAATCCGCGACTGCCGGCTCTACATGGTGTTCGACGGGCGCTGGAAGTACATCCACGCGACCGGGTTTCGCCCGCTGCTGTTCGATCTCGCGCGCGATCCGGGCGAGCTGCGCGACCTCGGCGCCGATCCGGCTTTCGCTGCCGAGCGGGAGCGGTTGCGCGCGGCGCTGCTGGATTGGGCGCTCGCCGACCACAACCGCATCACGACGCCCGACTCCCGGATCGAGGCCTACGCCAACGGGCAGCAGCTGCGCTCGGGCATCGTCATCGGCTACTGGGACGAACCCGAACTCGCGGCCGAACGCGCCCGCCTCGGCATCGTCTAGCCCGGCTTGTTCACCAGCGGGCACTTCGAACGGTCGAGCGGCTGGGAGGCCTGGTCCGCCGGCACCACCGCGATCTGCTGGTAATAATCCCACGGGTAATGCGATTCGGCCGGGGTCTTGACCCGGAACAGCGGCATCTCATGCACCATCAGCCCATCCGGGCGGATGCGGCCGCCATGCGCGAAGAAGTCGTCGATCGGCGCATCGCGCATCGCCTGCATGACCGGCCCGCTGGCGTCGGTGCCGGTTTTGGCGACCGCCTGCAGGTAATGCGTCGTCGACGAATAGGCCCCGGCCTGCAGCGAGTTGGGCATCTTGCCGATCCGCTCGAAAAAGCGGCGCGACCAGGTGCGGGTCGCATCGTCGGTGTCCCAGTAGAACGTTTCGGTCAGCAGCAGCCCTTCCGCGGTCTGCAGTCCCAAATTGTCGACACCGTTGATGCGCAGCGACAGCGCGGCAAAGGTCTGCGGCCCGGGGATCATGTGCATCGCTGCGGCGCGGGTGATCGCGTTGGCGGTGTCGGTGCCGGCATTGGCGAGCCCGATGACCGCGGCGCGCGACTGCTGGGCCTGCAGCAGATAAGACGACATGTCGGGCGCCTCGAGCGGGTGGCGGGCGTGGCCGACCACCTTGCCGCCGTCGGCGGTGACGACCGCGCTGGTCTCGGCCTCGAGGTCGTAACCGTAGGTGTTGTCCACCGTGATGAAGAACCAAGTGCTGCCGCCCTTGGCGACGATCGCGCTGCCGAGCGTGTGGGCGATGGCGTAGGTATCGTTGGTGTAGTGCACCGAGGTCGCGGTGCAGCCCTCTTCGGTGAGCCGGTTCGCTCCCGGTCCATTGAGCATGACAATCCTGTCGCGGGTGCCGCCGATCGCCTGCACAATCAGCGCCTCGGACGAGCCGCTGACGTCCATGATCGCGGTGACCCGGTCGGGCCCAAACCATTGCCGCGCGATATCGGCGGCGCGGTCGGGGCTGTTTTTATGGTCGGCGGAAAGCACCTCGACCGGCCGGCCGAGCACCTTTCCGCCAAAATCTTCGACCGCCATCTGAGCCGCGGTGGCGCTGCCGCGGCCGGTGGTTTCCGAATAGGGGCCCGACATGTCGAGGATCAGCCCAAGCTTCAGCGGCTCGGCGGAACCCCCGCCGGCAGGCGGGGCCGATTGCGCCGCGGCGCCTGCTGCGCACAGCCACAGCGCGGCGCACAGCCATCCTCCCCAAAAATATTTTTGGCTCATGACGCTGCGTATGGTTCGTCGTAAATCGCGGTGTACACGATTCCGTCATCTTTGACATAGCCGCGATACATGCCGTCGCAGTTGAACGGCAGCGCGACCGCGCCGTCCGCGCCCACCGCGACGAGGCCGCCCGAGCCGCCGATGCGGCCAAGCTCGGCGACGACCGCGACGGCGGCTTCGGCGAGTGGCTGGCGCCTGTGGACGACGCGCGCCGCAATCTCGTGCGCGACCGCGTAGCGCACAAAGAACTCGCCGTGCCCGGTGGCCGAGACCGCGCAGCTCGCATTGTCGGCATAGGTTCCGGCGCCGATAACCGGGCTGTCGCCGACCCGGCCGGGCAGCTTTGCGGTCATGCCGCCGGTCGAGGTCGCGGCGGCGAGGTTGCCGGCGCGATCCCGCGCGACAGCGCCGACGGTGCCATGTCGCCGCGCCGCGTCGGTCTCGACGACGCCGGCGGTCTCCTGCGCCAGCACCAGGGCGAGCGCCTGTCGCCGCGCTTCGGTCGAGAAATAGCCGGGCTCGGCGAATGCCAGCCCGGCCTCGCGGCAGAACTGGACGGCGCCCTCGCCAACCAGCATCACATGCGGCGAGCGCTCCATCACCGCGCGCGCCGCCAGCACCGGGTTGCGCGGTCCGCAGATGCCCGCGACAGCACCGGCGCGGCAGCCGTTGCCGTCCATCACCGCCGCATCCATCTCATGTGTCCCATCGCGGGTGAACACCGCACCGCGGCCGGCATTGAACAGCGGGTCGTCTTCCAACGCGCAGACCGCGGCGGTGACGGCATCGAGCGCGGCTCCGCCGCCGGCCAGCACGGCATGGCCGGCACGGAGCGCGCCCGCGAGCCCGGCGCGATAGCCTGCCTCTGCCGCCGGGGTCATTGCGCCGCGGCGCAACGTGCCGGCGCCGCCGTGAACCGCAAGTGTGGGCCGGTCGCTCTTATCGCCCACGCGTCTTCCTCGTGGCGGTTGTCGCCCGACGGTAGATGTGC
>JAFAWI010000219.1 GCA_019241915.1 Alphaproteobacteria bacterium | reverse complement strand
AGCCCAAAGCCGGCGAGGTGCTGATCCGGATCGCCGGCGCCGGGGTCAACCGCGCCGATTGCCTGCAGCGCATGGGGCGTTACCCGATGCCGCCCGGGGCGCCCGACATTCCGGGCCTCGAATGCTCGGGCACCGTCGTCAAGCTCGGCGAGGGGACGAACGGGGTTGCGGTGGGCGACCAAGTCTGTGCGCTGCTGGTTGCGGACGGCTACGGCGAATACTGCGCGGTGCCGGCGGTGCAGTGCCTGCCGGTGCCGAAGGGCATCGGCCTGGTCGATGCCGGCGGCATCATGGAGACGTTCTGCACGGTGTGGACCAATGTCTTCGACCGCATCCACCTGAAGGCCGGCGAGGTGCTGCTGCAGCAGGGCGGGTCGAGCGGCATCGGCATCACCGCGATCCAGCTCGCCAAGGCGTTTGGCGCCAAGGTGCTGGCGACCGCCGGCTCGGACGAGAAATGCCGAGCCTGCCGCGACTTCGGCGCCGATGTCGCGATCAACTACAAGACCGAGGATTTTGTCGAGATCGGCAAGAAGTTCACCAACGGCCGCGGGGTCGACGCGATCTTCGACATGGTCGGCGGCGACTACATCCCGCGCGAGCTCGACCTGCTGGCGCGCGAGGGCCGGCTGTGCTTTGTCGCGCTGATGGGCGGCACCAGGGTCAAGGACGCCGATTTCGGCATCATTCAGCGCAAGCACCTGACCGTCACCGGATCGACCTTGCGCTCGCGGTCGGTGACCGAGAAGGCGCAGATCGTCTCGGCGCTCAAGGAGAAGGTCTGGCCGCTCTGGGAACAGGGCAAATTGCGCACCTGCACCTACAAGACGTTCCCGCTGGCCGAGGCCCCCAAGGCGCATGCGCTGATGGAGTCGTCGCAGCACATCGGCAAAATCATCCTGGTCAACGACTAGCGGCGCCCGCTTCAGTCGGTAAACTCGACCGGTGTGCCGCGACGAGTCAGACCGGCGAGGGTCAGGGCATCCCAATTGGTCAGCCGGACGCAGCCATGCGACTGGGTCTTGCCGACCGAGTCGGGGTCGGGGGTGCCGTGGATGCCGTAGCCCTTCTCGGACAGGCCGATCCAGACGAGGCCGACCGGGTTGTTCGGCCCCGGCTGCACCGTGACCTTCTTCTCAGCCGTCTGGCCGCGAAAGCCGTAGGCCGGGTCGTAGGTGTAGTCGGGGTCGTAATCGATCGAGCGCACCTCCAACGCGCCTGTCGGCGCCGGCTTTTCGGCGCTGCCGATCGAGGCAGGGAAGAAGCCGAGCAGCCGGTTGTCGGCGTCGAAGGCCAGTACCGAATGGTTGCGCTTGTCGACGACGATGCGTGCGGCTTTCGGTGCCTGGCGCGGCGCCGGCGCCTTCGGGTCCTGGTCCGGCAGCGGCGTCACATTGGCCACCTGAATGGTCGTGCCGGGCCGGGCGAAGTCGGCGTTCGGGTTGAGCGCGGCGAGCAGCCCCTCGGACATGCGGAACCTCTCGGCCAGCTCCTGCCGCGGGCTGCGGTAGCCGAGCCGCGGCAGCTGCGCCATCTGCACATAGTCGACCGGGATGACCGGTTGGAACGGGCCCGCGAGGTCCTGCGGCTGGACGACGTAAGTCGTCAGGACCGGTTGGTCGGACGTCTGTGCAAGAAGCTGTGAGGTTGCCGCGTCAAGCCGGCCCACCGGCAGCCCGTTCACCTGCTGGAACGCATGCAGCGCCTTGGCAAAATTGTCGCCGTCCCGCCCGTCGATCGTGCCGGGCGAGAAGCCGGCACGCGCCAACAGCACCTCGGCGTTGAGCACGCCCTGATCGACGACCGGCGCATGGCGACGGGAACCATGGGAGAGGCTGTGACCCGCAGCCGAAGCGGGGGCCGGCGCGGCCACCCAAACCGCGACGAGCAGCGCGAGCGAAATCGCTTTGAACATTGCTTTTCCCGTGACCGGTTCTTGCCAAAAACAGGTTGCCGCAGCCGATCGTTCCGATCCCGCCAAGACGGTTCTCGTCGGCCCCGCGGCGGTGCTATCGTCAAGCGAACCCGATGGAGAACCGCCATGGCCGGCCAATTGTCGCTGCGTTCCTTGGGCAAGAGGCTCGGCACCGAGGTTGTCGGCGCCGACCTGTCGCGGCTCGACGACGATACCTTCGCCGAGATCGAGGCGGTCTTCCGCGACCACCCGGTGCTGGTGTTCCGCGAGCAGAAGCTCGACGCGCACCGGCTCGCCGCGTTCGGCGCGCGGTTCGGGCATCTGCGCGAGCACATCCTGGAAAATTACCGGCATCCGGACGACCCGCGCGTGTCGTTCATCACCAATGTCGCCAAGGACGGCAGCGTCGACAAATTCGGGGTGGTGCGGGCGTCGAGCTGGCATGCCGACGAGACCTACGATCCGCCCGAAAAGCTGCCGCGGCTGGCGATCCTGCACGCGGTCGAGGTACCGCGCGAGAAGGGCGGGACGATGTTTGCCGACATGTACGCGGCCTACGAGACGCTGCCGCCGGCGATGCAGGAGAAGCTCGCGGGGATGACCGGGCGGCACGGCTATACCGACGGGCCGGACGCGCGCAAGATCTACACCGGCAAGCATATCGAGGAGCGCAACGCGGGCCGGCCCGAATGCCTGCACCCGGCGATCAAGGAGCACCCGGTAACCGGGCGCAAGGTGCTGTTCGTCAACCCGACGCACTGCCACGGGTTTGTCGGAATGAGCAACGAGGAGTCGGAGCCGCTGATCCTCGAACTGCGCGATCACTCGACGCGGGACGAGCTGACCTACTACCACAAGTGGCGGGTCGGCGACGTGGTGATCTGGGACGAGATCGCGACCATGCACCGCGGCGCCGCCGACGCCGCGCCCGAGGAGCGCCGCATCATGCTGCGCACCATCGTCCACCCGAATTAGACACGGAGCTTCTCCTCGTCATACCGGCGA
>JAFAWI010000700.1 GCA_019241915.1 Alphaproteobacteria bacterium | reverse complement strand
CCTCGTCCTCTGCGCCGACGATTTTGGACGCGACGTCGCGGTCAATGAGGCGGTCGAGCGGGCGCATTGCGACGGCATCTTGACCGTCGCAAGCCTGATGGTCGGCGCGGCGGCTGCAGCCGACGCCGTAGCGCGCGCAAAGCGGCTGACGGCGTTGGGGGTCGGACTGCATCTGGTGCTGGCGGATGGCGTGCCGCTGCTGCCGACCGCTGAGGTGCCGGCGCTGGCCGGCGCGGACGGCGCGTTCGACCCCAACATGGTGCGCGCCGGGTTTCGCTTCGCGTTCTCGCCCGCGGCGCGACGCCAGCTGGCGGCGGAGATCCGCGCCCAGTTCGAGGCGTTTCGCGCCACCGGTCTCGCGCTCGACCACGTCAACGGCCACAAGCACATCCACCTGCACCCCACGGTCGCCCGGCTGATCGTCGAGATCGGCCGCGATTACGGGATGCGCGCGGTTCGCTTGCCGCACGAGCCGGCCGCGGTCTTAAGGGAGGCCCTGCCAGGAGAGCGCGCGGCGGGGCCGGCCTGGTCGCCGATCGTCGGGTCGCTGCGCCGGCGGCTCGACCGCGCCGGACTGGTCCACAACGATCAGGTATTTGGCATTGCCTGGAGCGGTTCGATGACCGAGGACCGCATGCTCGCGCTGCTGCCGCATCTGCCCCCAGGGATCACCGAGATTTATTGCCACCCCGCGGCCGGCGTGTGCGCTTTGGTGCCGGGCTACCGCCCCGGCGAGGAGCTCGCGGCGCTGCTGAGCCCGCGCGTGCGCCGGCGGACCGCGGAGCTGGGCCTGACAACGGTGCGCTATCGCGACCTGCCGACGCCGGCCGCGCCGGACCGAGCAGCGCCGGCAGAATGAAGAGAGTACAGAACACCGTCATCGCCAGCGAGATGGTCAACAGCTTGCCCATCTCGGCCGAACCCGGATCGGGCGAAAACATCAGGCTGCCGAACGCGCACATCGTCGTCGCCGCGCTGAACACGACGCCGCGCGCCGTCGATGATTGCAAGTGATTGCTGAGTCCGGCGCGCCAATTCATCACAAAGTAGATGTCAAACGCGACGCCGATCCCGAGCAGCAGCGGCAGCGCAATGATGTTGGCGTAGTTGAGGCGGATACCGAAAACCACCGTGACGCCGAGGGTCAACAGCGCCGCCAGCAGCAGAGGCGCCACGACCAGCGCCACGTCGCGCGCCCGCCGCAGCACCGCGACGAGCAGCACGCTGATTGCGACGACCGCGATGACGCCGGCCTCGACAAAGGACGAGCTGATCAGCCGCCCCGATTCCTGGATTGTCACCGGCGTTCCGGTTGCTTGCGGCGCGACCGCGTGCACCGCGCCGACAAAGCGGCGCAGCACCGCCGGATCGCGCGCATCGCCTTGAGGAAACACCTCGACGCGGGCCGCCCCGTCGGGTGCAATCCAGCTCGCGCGCAGGTCGGCCGGCAGATCGTCGAGCGCAATCGGCTTTGCCTGCATCAATTCGCCAAGCAGCGCGAGCCGGTGCAGCAGGCCCGACAACAGCGCCGCGTCCAGCCTGGGCACGATCGAGGCGCCTTCCCCCACCGCCTTGTCGAGCGCATCCGCGAGCCGGGCGCTCGGCTTGGCCGCGGGATGGGCGGCAACGAATTTTTTGAGCGCGTCGCGGCACGCCGTGATCGCCCCAATCACCTCGGCGGCGTTCGGCGGCGGCTTCTTGCCGACCGGCGCAAGGCTCGGGCCGAGCAGCAGGCTGAGGTCGGCGAGGATTGCGAGCTTCTGGTCCTGCTGCTGCGGGATGAAGCTCGTCGCAGTTACGACCTGCGCCACCTCGGGCAGATCGCCGAGCCTCTGCGCGAGCGCCGTGGCGGCGTCGAGCGACGGCATCAGGACTTCGGCGGTGTAGGGCGTTGTCTGCGGATCGCGCATCAGGTCGAACGCGGTCTGCATCGCCTCGCTGTTCGGGTCCTTGAGGTTGAGCGGGTCGAAATCGAAAGCGACGTGCGGCAGCAGCACGAGGCCGATCAGCGCCAGCACGGCGGCCGCGCTGCGCACCCATTGCCGGCGGCCGATCAGCAGGCGGTCGAGCGGCGCTGCGCGCGCGAACCCGACCGGCTCCGGTTCGGCGCGCGGTCGCAGCAGCGCCAACAGCGCCGGCAGCAGCAGGAAGTTGAGCAGGATCGCGATCACCATCCCGGTGCCGGCAATCCAGCCCAGTTCGCGCACTCCTACGTATGGCGTCGGGACGAACGACAGAAAGCCGATCGCGGTCGATGCGGCAGCCAGCGCCAAGGACGGCCCGGTCGCCAGCGCGGCTTCCCGCAATGCGACATCGAGCGCGCGGACGCGATGCCGTTGGTCGCGGTAGCGGATCGAGAGCTGAATGCTGAAATCGACCGCCAGGCCGACAAACAGGACCCCGAATGCGACCGAGACGAGGTTGAGCCGGCCGATCGCAAACGCCGCGAAGCCGGCGGTCAGCGCCAGACCGGCAACGACCGTGGCCAGGATCGCCAGCACCAGGCGCGGCGAGCCCAGGCCGACAAGCAGGATCGCGACGACCGAGCCGACCGACAACAGGGTCGAGCGCAGCGCGCCCTCCTTGAGCGCGGCGAACTGTGCGTCGTCGAGCGCGACGGGGCCGGTGATCCGGACCCGCACGCCGTTTTGCGGGTCGAGGCCGAGCTCGTGCACGACCCGGCGTACCGCGTCGGTTGCCTTACGGCCCGGTTCGAGGGCGCTGTAATCGAGCACCGGCTGGACCAACACGAAATGGCGCAGTTCGCGGGGCTCGGGCTTGGTGCCGGTCAGCACCTGTTGCCACGACAGGTTTTCGGGCCGGCCCGCCACAACGCTGTCGACGACATCGGCGATCTTGACCAGGGTCGGATCAAGCTTCTCGATCGCGAAATCGCCGCGCGCAGCACCGTCGACAAACAATTTCAGCGTGTCGAACAGGCCGCGCAGACTGGGGTCCGCCGAGAGGCTGCCGATCAACGGCTGCGCCGCCACCAACTGCTGCGACAGGCTGTCGAGTTCGCCCACCGACAGATACAACAGACCGTTGCGGTCAAAAAACGGTCCGCCGTCCGGACGACGCACATTGCGGAACAGCTGAGGCTCGGCGGCGAGCTTGTCGGCGAGGCGCTGTGCCGCATCGTTCGCAATGTCGGCGTTGGTGCCGTCGATGACGATCGCCAACAGATTGGCGTTCTGCGGAAACGCCTTGTCGAGCGCGATCTCGTTCTGCCGCCACGGCACATCGCTCGGTAGCAGCTTGTCGATGTCGGTGTCGATCGCGAGATGCCCGGCGGCGTACCACGCCGCGAGCAGGACGGCGGCAAGCGCCGCCAGCGCATGGGCGGCGGCGTGGCGGC
>JAFAWI010000668.1 GCA_019241915.1 Alphaproteobacteria bacterium | reverse complement strand
CGATATGCGCCGCCGGCTGCGGTTATCGACAAGCACGTCTATTCGCCGTTTGTCGAGCCGCCGTTGCTCGACCATCTGCGCCAACGTGGTGCGGACGCGCTCGTGGTGAGTGGGGCCGAGACCGATGTCTGCGTTCTGGCCGCCGTCCTGGGCGCGGTCGATTTCGGCTACCGCGTGGTCATCGCCGAGGACGCCGTCTGCAGTTCCGCCGACAGCACCCACAACGCGCTCCTGACGCTCTACCGTCAGCGTTTCTCGGAGCAGATCGAGATTGCGGAGACCGAGACGATTCTGGCGAATTGGCCCGCCGGCTGAACTAGACTAGTCGCAAGCGATGTCGAGCGCGTTGAGGGCGTCACCCAGATATTCGGGCAGTGCCGCGTCGCCGATCATGTAGTCCGGGTCGCGGCTGGCGATGCGGTCTTCCGCCTCGCGCACTGCGTCGGCCCATTGAGTGACATCGTAGTCGCCGCGCCCGACGAATATCAGCGCAAGCAGGTCGGTCTGCTCGTCGACATTCAGTCCGGCGATGAACTCGCGCATCTGGGCGCGTCGGGCATCGGTGGCGGGATTATCGACAATTGTCGTCAGCGGGCTGTCGTCGCCGGTCGTCGTACGGTCGCCCGCGGTCGATGGGACAAGTCCGGCGACCTCGCGCGCAGCCTCGATGAAGTCGCAGACCTTCTGCGCGCTGATACGCAACTCCGGCATGTTTCTCTCCGCCATCGATCGAACCAGTGGATCCACCGGCAAACGCTCGCCGTGCGCGGGCGTCCCCACCGGCGACGGCCATCCCTGCGCCGGTGACGCGCATACAACCGACGCGCGGCGGCATGCCGAACCGAGATGCCGCGCGGGGCGCTCTGCCGGCTGCCCGGATGGGCGCCGCGGATTGACGATCGTGCGGCTGTCGGTCATTGCGGAACGCGCCGATGAAGATCCCGTTGACCGGCTGGTTGCCGATCGGAGCGCTTGTGCCGTTCACCTTACCGCTCGATACGCCGCCGATGGAAGCGGCGACCGCCGACACCATTCCGGCTGAAGGCGGACCGTGGCAGTACGAGCCGAAATGGGACGGCTTCCGCTGCCTCGCCTTCAAGGAGGGCAGCGATCTCGAGTTGCGCGCCAAGTCGGGGAAGCCGCTCGGCCGCTATTTCCCCGAAGTGGTCGCGATGTTGGCCTCACTCGCCGCGCCGCGTTTCGTGCTCGATGGCGAATTGGTCATCGAACAGCACGGCAGCTTCTCGTTCGACGCACTGCAGATGCGCCTGCATCCGGCGGACAGCCGCATCCGCAAATTGGCGCGCGAGACGCCGGCCAGCTTTATCGTGTTCGACCTGCTGCTGGCGCCGAATGGGGCCAACCTGATGAGCCTGCCGCTCCAGCGCCGCCGGGCCGAACTGGAAGCCTTGATCGCGCGCGTCGGCAATTGCGCACATCTTGTGCTGTCGCCGGTCAGCCGTGAGCGGCGCGACGCCGAGGCCTGGCTCGCGCAATCCGGTGGCGGCGCGCTCGACGGAGTAGTCGCCAAGCAGCTTGAGGGCCCTTACGCCGCCGGCGAGCGAGCCATGGTCAAGGTCAAACGCCGCCGAACCGCGGACTGCGTCGTCGGCGGCTTCCGCTATCTCGCCAGCCGGCCGCAGGTCGGATCGCTGCTGCTTGGCCTTTACGACGCGGCCGACAGGCTCAACCATGTCGGCTTTACGGCGACGATCCGTGAGGAGGACCGTGCCGCCCTTACGAGGCGTCTCGAAGCGCTGATCGAACCGCCCGGTTTCACCGGGGACGCGCCCGGCGGCCCCAGCCGGTGGAGCACCGAGCGCAGCGGCCAGTGGCAGCCGCTGCGCCCGGAGCTGGTCGTTGAGGTGCGTTTTGACCAGGTCACCGGCAACCGCTTTCGCCATGGCACGACGCTGCTGCGTTGGCGGCTCGACAAGGCGCCGCGGCAATGCCGTTTCGATCAACTGGGAATTGTGGAACCGAAACCGGTCTCGACGGTTGACGGAGCGTAATATCCATAACGGCGGACCGATCGTGGCATCGCACCTCACAGAAACCTGCAAAACCTGCTCCGGCTCGGGCCGCGTCGCGCGGCCGCGGCGGCATCTGCCGAACGGAGAGCCGGATCGTTTCGACACGATTGAATGGCCCGAAATCATTTGCGACGCGTGCGGCGGCTCGGGCCAAGTGCCGGTCGAGCCGCAGACGATCCGCGAGCGTGTCGTCACCGCCTGCTGAGCTGTAATCCGCCCGAGAAAATACCGCGCCGAGCACCGGTGCCGCATACGCTGCCGGGCCGCCGGGGCTCGCCGCCTCATGCTCGCGTGTTACGGGCGCCCACCCGCCCCCACCCACTGGCAAATAACGCTTAAGAATATTACGCTAAAAGGCCTTGCCGGCGACCGCTTACGCGGGACGATCACGGCGATGCCGGCGCTCCCGGCATGTTCGGTGGATGGATGGATCGGGTCGAACGCATGGCGTCGAAAGCGGTTGCCGACAGCGCTGAGGCCGTGCCGTCCAATGTTCGGCTGATCGCTTTCTACCTGCCGCAATTCCACCCGATCCCGGAGAACGACCGCTGGTGGGGGCCAGGCTTTACCGACTGGCAGAATGTCGCGCGCGCGACCCCCTTGTTCGATGGCCATTACCAGCCGCGCCTGCCTGGTGCACTCGGCTTTTACGATTTGCGCCTCGACGAGGTGCGGCATAAGCAAGTCGAGCTTGCCCGAACGCATGGCGTTTACGGCTTCTGCTATTACTACTACTGGTTCAACGGCCGCCGCATCTTGGAGCGGCCGCTCGAACGCTACGTCGCCGATCCGGCGATCGACTTTCCGTTCTGCATCTGCTGGGCCAACGAAAACTGGAGCCGGCGCTGGGACGGCGGCAACCGCGAGGTGCTGCTCGTCCAGGAGCACGACACCGCCTCCGACATGCAGTTCATCCGCGACGTGATGCCGCTGCTCAAGGACCCGCGCTACATCAGGGTCAACGGCATGCCGCTGTTGGTGCTCTACCGTGCGGACCTGCTCAAGGTGCCGCCGGCGACAGCGGCCGGCTGGCGCGAGGAATGCGAGCGCGCGGGGCTGCCCGGCATCCACCTCTGCGCGGCGCAGACTTTTGAGATCCGCGATCCCCGCCCCTACGGCTTCGACTCCGCCTGCGAGTTTCCGCCGCACCGGCACGCGCTCGGGCACATCACCAATGAGTTGGCGGGCCTCCCAAGCGACTTCAAAGGCTGGGTCTGCGACTACGAATTGGTGGCGCGCCATTCGCTGACCGCCCCGGTGCCCGACTATCCGCTCTATCGCGGCATCTTTCCGAGTTGGGACAACACCGCGCGCAAACGGCTGCAGGCGCTGATATTTCACAACGCCAGTCCGGCGCGCTACGAGTATTGGCTGCGCGGTCTCGTCGAGTACACCCGCCAGAACCTGGTTGGCGATCAGCGCATCATCTTTGTCAACGCATGGAACGAATGGGCCGAAGGCGCCCACCTGGAACCGGACCTGAAGAACGGTTCGTCCTACCTCGAAGCGACGTTGCGGGCGCTGGCGGGGCGAACCGACCCTGCGCACCTGTTCGGCCTGCTCGATGAAGAGATCCGCCAGATCGGCAACCCGGATCTGCGTGAGCGAATTGCCGGCTACGCGCGCGAAATCGATGCCCAGCTGCGCCACCTCGGCCGCACCGTCGACTATTTCACGCGCGAGCGCGAAATGGTCGAGCGTCTGCGCCAGGAACGCGAGGCGACGGCGTTCCACCGCCAGGAGATTGAGGCCGTGTTCGGGCCGCAACCCGGCACCGACATCGAGTGCTGGTTTGAGCGTATCAACGGCCGCCCGCTGACGTCCCATACGGCGCTCGATGTCAGAACGACAGTGCATATAGAAGGCTGGATGCTGAGCCCCGGTATCGTCCCCGACGCCGAGACGACGGCGCGGTTTGTGCTGCTCCACAACATGGAGGGCGGGCAGACCTATGTTTCGCACGTCTACCAGTACTGGACGCGACAGGATGTGGCGGCGGCGCGACACACGCTGGACAGCGCCTACACGATGAATTGCGGGTTCGGTTCGCTGTTCTCCGTATCCAACGTGCCGCCGGGCAGTTATCGGCTCGGTTGCGGCATGCGCAACAGCAACAAGTCGGTCTGCGCCTGGTCGGACTACCGCATCCAGTTGCTCGGCGGTGCTGCGCCGCAGGCCGAGGAGCGGCCGCAAGCACGCTCGCGCGAAGGCGGCCGCAAACGACGGACCACTGAACCCCACGATGCGTGATCGCGGGCCGCCATTCGGCTCCAGCGCATTGTCGACGCCGCCCGCGCCGGATCCCGAGCGCAATGCCGCCGAGGCCGAGATCGGACCTGCGGCATTGCACACGCCGGTGAACTTTCTGCGCCGCCAGCCGGCGGGGCATCGCTTCAACACGGTAGGAGGCATCGACGGCATGCTGGGGCGCAGCGTGATCGGCTGGGCCTACGATCGCGATTACGGCCGCCGGCGCGTCAGGATCGCGCTCTATGTCGACGACATCCTTGCCGGCGAAACGATGGCCGACGGATTGCGCCGCGAACTGGTCGGCGTCGGCGATCATGACGGGTACAGCGGCTTTGCCTGCGCGATCCCGCCCAACCGGGTCATGCCCGGCGCGGCAGTTCGCGTGTTTGCCGATGGCATGGAATTGAGCGAGGCGCCGCTGCTGCTCGGGCCCGGCCATTTCGACGGCGCGTTCGAGCCGATGGAAGCCGGCATGGCCGCAGGTTGGGCGCGGGAGCGGGTGCGCGAGCCGACTCGGGCGGTGTTCGAAATGCTGGTGGACGACCGCATCGCACGAACGGTCGTCGCCGACCGCCTGCGTCAGGGGTTGGCCTCGCAGGGCATCGACGACGGCTGCTTCGGCTTCGCCGAACCGCTACCGGCGCTTTGCTTCGACGGCAACACCCACCGCATCGCCTTCCGCCACCGCGCCTCCGGCAAGCTTCTCGCACCCGGCGAGCGCCGGTTTCAAGCCACCTTCACCGGCCAACTCGAACGCCTGGACCAGCATGGCGGCAGCGGCTGGGTCAGCTGCATCGAGGCTCCCGATCGGCCGGTGGCGCTCGACGTCATGGTCAATGGCGAGCGCGTCTCTGTGCTGGCCGACCAGCCGGGTCCCGATCCTGCGGCCCGCCCTGGCGCTGTCAATTGCAGCTTCGCCTTCGCGACGCCGCCCGGCGTATCGCGGCACCGCGAGCTCCGCGTCGAGGTGCTGGCGCACGGAACCGCGAATCCGGTCATTCCGGGGCCCTTCACCTTTACGCCGTTGTCGCGTGTCATCGAACAGCTCGAAGCGGTCGCCGCGTCGGTGCCCGACGACGGCGCGCGCGGCTATTCGGCGATCCGAGACGAGATCGTGCCGCAGGCGATCGCCGCATTGCGGGGCGGAGCCGGCGCGGCACCGGCGACGCTGTCCTGCGCCGATGCGCTGCGGTTTCGTGCTCCAACGGCGCCGGTCAGCGACATCGTCGATGTGGTGATCCCGGTCTATGCCGGTCACGACGAGACGCTGGCCTGTCTTGAATCGGTGCTGGCGGCGGCGAACCGGACGCGGCACGAGATCGTCGTTGTCGACGATTGCGGCCCGGACCAGCAGCTACGCGCGACGCTTGGGGACTACGCGCAGGGGGGCCGGGTGACGCTGCTGGTCAACCCCGGCAATCTCGGCTTTCCGGCGGCGGCGAACGCCGGGATGGCGCTGCACCCGGACCGTGACGTCATTCTGCTCAACGCCGATACGCTGGTGCCGCCCGGCTGGATCGACCGGCTGCGTGCGGCCGCGTACCGCGCCGCCAACACCGGCTCGGTGACACCGTTGTCCAACAGCGCGACGATCTGCTCGTATCCGGAGATCAACAAGGACAATGAGCTTCCCGTCGAGCTGCCCTGGCAGGAGCTCGACCGGCTGTGCGCCGGCGTCAACCGCGATGCGGCGATCGCGATCCCGACTGCGGTCGGCTTCTGCACCTATCTGCGCCGTGCGATGCTGCGCGAGGTCGGGCTGCTCAATGCCGAACGCTGGCAGCGCGGCTACGGCGAAGAAAACGAGCTGTGCATCCTCGCCGCCGCGCGCGGCTGGCGCCACCTGCTGGCCGCCGACCTGTTCGTCGTCCATCGCGGCGCCGTCTCATTCGGCGCGGACGGGCGCAAAGCGCAGATCGAGACCAACCTGCGGACGCTCGACCGCCTCTATCCGGACTATGTGCCGCGGGTCTTCGATTTCATTCGCGAGGATCCCGCAGCCGCGGCGCGCCGCGCCGTCGACTGGGCCCGCCTGCGGCGCTTCAGCAGCCGGTTTATGCTGTTCGTTTCGCACCGCCACGGCGGCGGCACCGCGGTGCACGTCGAGGACATGGCAGCCAGATTGGCGGCGGAAGGCCACCACGTGCTGATCCTCGAAAGCAATTCCGATGCGTCCGGCGTGGCCAGACTGCGCAGTCCGCCGCTCGGCACGGTCAGCATCTATCGGCTGCCGCGCGACTTCGACACGCTGATCGACGAATTGAGAAGCTGCGGTATATGGCATGTCCACCTGCACCAGACCATGGGCGGCAGGCAATGGGCGTCGCTGCCTGGCCGTCTCGGCGTCGCGTATGATGTAACGCTGCACGACTATGCGGCCTTTTGCCCGCGCATCGACCTGATCGACGATGCAAAGCGCTATTGCGGCGAGCCGCCGGTTGAAACCTGCGAAGGCTGCATTGCCCTCAACGGACCGCACCCACAGCTCGCCGAGGCCTATCGCGCGCATGGCTCCGTCCGCGAATGGCTGCGCGCGCATGGCGATCTGCTGCGCGGCGCACGCCGCGTTTTTATCCCGAGCCGCGACGCTGCCGAGCGCATTGCCGGCCATTTCCCCGGCCTCGCCTGCGTGGTACAGAGCCACCCCGAACCGCCGCGCCGCGCGGCGATCCGCCGTCCGGCTTCGCGCGAAGCCGCGCGCGTCGCGGTGATCGGCGCGATCGGCCCGAACAAGGGATACGACCTGCTGCTCGCTTGCGCGCGAGATGCCTTGAAGCGCGGCCTGCGGCTCGAATTTCGGCTGTTCGGATATGTCGCCGATCCGGCGCCGCTGCAGCAGCTCGGCAATGTGCGCTTTGTCGGCCCATATGCCCGCAGCGATCTGCCGCGCCTCGTTGCGGAAAACCCGTGCGACCTTGCGCTGTTCCTCAGCATTTGGCCCGAGACCTACTGCTACGCGCTGTCGGACGCCTATGCCGCCGGCCTCTATCCGGTGGCCTTGGCATGCGGCGCGCTCGAAGAGCGGATCGCCGCGAGCGGGGTTGGGACGCTGCTGCCGCTCGCCAGCGGCCCGGCCGAAATCAACAGCGCCATCCTGAGCGAAGTTGAGCGCTCCAGCAGCTGGCCCGTCGGCGTCGAGATCGGCGCCGAGCCCTCCGCCTTGCTGGCGGACTATTACCGGCTGACGCCGCCGGAGGCGGTCCGTCAGCGTCGCAAACCCCGCCGAAACAAGTCGTAACAAGTTGAGTCCAGACGGCCCACCCTCATTCCGCGATTTTGATATATAAAATGCTTGAAGAATACGCATAAAGCTGCGTCAAATTTTGCGAGGGGGGTTCTCTGCCGGTTGGCGGAGGCCGCCCTTGTGCGTTGAGGAATGAAATGGCCACGATCCCCGGTGGACACTTTCAGCTTACTGCGCATGAGACCGTACATGTGGTCGAGACCGCTACGGGCAAGGGTGTCGGCGGTGCCGTCTCGGGCGACTTCAACGTCGAGCTGTTTGTCGGTCTGCAAGCCAATGCGCCGAAGTCGCCGGCGGCCGGGTTTGAGGGCCTCGCGGTCCTCAGCCCAAGCGGTCATCAGCTTGACCTGATCAGCGGCAAGTTTGCCGCGACCGATACCGGCTCCCACGACACGATCGGCGCTTACGGCACCGGCGAGACGATTTCCGGCGGTGCCGCGGCGGTCACGCTCAACCTGTTCGGCTCGAACGACACCGCGATCGGCGGGGCCGGGCATGACACGATCGGTGTCCTCGGCAACCATGACAGCGTCAGCGGCGGCGCCGGGCACGATTCGATCACGGTTCTGGGCAACCACGACAGCGTCAGCGGCGGCGCCGGCGCGGATAGCATCAGGGTCTTCGGCACGCACGACACCGTCTCGGCCGGTGCTGGCGGCGACTCGGTCAGCGTCTTCGGCGGGCATGACAGCGTCGTGCTCGCGAGCGGCCACGACACCGTCAATGTCAGCGGCTCGCATGACACGGTCTCCGCCGGCGGCAACGCGCACGTCACTTTTGGCGGGACGCACGAGACCTTGGCCGACAGTGCCGCGAAGTTCGCCGATACCGTGGTCGGCTTCAGCCAGAGCGCCGGAGACAAGATCCAGCTCACCGGCGGCGATACCGCCGCCAGCGCGCTCGCCCACTCGAAGCAGGTCAATGGCGGGCATGACACGCTGATCACGTTGAACGACGGATCGACAATCCTGCTGAAGGGCATCAGCAGCATCAACTCACACTTCTTCAGCTAAAACGCGGCGAGCGGCGCGGCGCGGCTGCCCGGCGCAGCCGGTCGTTGATCGCCCGGCCGAGGCCACGCTCTGGGATCGGCATCGCCGCGATGCCGGAGAATTCGCGCCGGTCGAGCCGGCGCAGCATCGCAAACAGGTTTGCCGCCGCCTCGGCGAGATCGCCGCGTTCCGACAGGTTCAGCACCGCCGCGAAACCCGCCGGGACATCAGGCCCGAACGCCAGCAGGGCCTCGGCGGGCTGAGCGTCCGCGGCGTCGAGGCGCAGCTTCAGGCGCGGCGCGTAATGACTGGGGAGCTGCCCCGGCGCCCGTGGTGGAACGGGCTCGCCGACGGTCTCGGCTATCCGTCCGAGCACCGTCGCCAGTTGCTCGACGGTCACGCCGCCCGACCGCAGCATCACCGGACGCGGCGCCGTCAGGTCGACCACCGTCGATTCGATCCCGACCGCACAAGCCCCGCCATCGAGTATCAATGCGGCACCGCTTCGAAGCTCGGCTGCGACATGCGCGGCCGTCGTCGGGCTCACTCGGCCTGAGCGGTTGGCCGAGGGCGCCGCCAGCGCCCGCCCGGCATCGCGCAGCAACGCCTGCGCGACCGGATGCGCCGGCGCGCGCACCGCCACCGTGTCCAGCCCGGCGCAGGCGAGCAGCGAAACGCCGCTGTCTGGCCGCCGCCGCAGCACCAGGGTCAGCGGCCCCGGCCAGCATCGCCGTGCGACGGCGCGCGCGCGTTCGTCGAACACCGCGATCGCCTCAGCCTCTCCCAAGCCCGGCACGTGCACGATCAGCGGGTTAAAGCGGGGGCGGCCTTTTGCTGCAAAGATCGCCGCGACTGCCGCATCGTTTGTCGCGTCGCCGCCGAGCCCGTACACGGTTTCGGTCGGAAATGCGACGAGTTGCCCGGACCGCAGCAGGGCCGCCGCTCGGGCGATCGATCCGGGGGTCGCTGGGACAACAGATGCGGCCATCGCACCACCTTGTCCGCCGGCCGCCGCTCCCGCAAGATCGCCGCGGGAGAACGCCGATGATCGACAAATTCGTCCGCACCGCCTGCGCCACGCGTGTCCAGACCGACTGGCGCAGTCATCGATGTGACCGACCGCGGCTTTGTCATGCACGACATCATCCTCGCCGATCTGCAGGAGCTCGGCGTTGCCGAGCCTCACGCGGCATGATGCATTTCTTGCGATCACCGGCGAAGGCCGGTAGCCATTTATCCACTGTGGAGCGGCTGGGTAGATGCCGGCCCGCGGCGGGACGTTCCATCCGTGCTTGAGGATCCCATGAATTTCGATTCCGAAGCCGATTTCATCGTCGTCGGCGCCGGCTCGGCCGGGTGCGTCTTGGCCAACCGCCTCACGGCCGACCCCCAGACGCGAGTGCTGCTGCTCGAAGCCGGCGGCAAGGACAGCAACGCCTGGATTCACATCCCGGCTGGCTTCTACCGCAACATCTTCAATCCTTCGATCACCTGGGTCTACGAGACCGAGCCGGTCGAAGGGCTCGGCGGCAGAAGCATAAGATGGCCGCGCGGCAAGGTGTTGGGCGGCTCGTCGTCGATCAACGGTCTTATCTACATTCGCGGCCAGAGACAGGATTTCGACCATTGGCGGCAGCTCGGCAATGCCGGCTGGGCCTATGACGACGTGCTGCCCTATTTCCGCCGCGCCGAGCACCAGGAACGCGGCGCCGACGACCACCACGGCACCGGCGGGCCGCTCGCGGTCAGCGACATGAAGGCCGCGCACGAGCTGCACGACGCGTTCATCGCCGCGTGCCAAGAGGCCGGCCACAAGTTCAATCCCGACTTCAACGGTGCCGAGCAGGAAGGCTGCGGCACCTACCAGCTGACGGTGCGCAACCGGCGCCGCGCCAGCACCGCGGTGACCTATCTGCGTCCGGCGATGAAACGGCCCAATCTCAAAGTCGAGACGGGCGCGCTGGCGCAGCGCATCCTGTTTGAGGGCAAGCACGCGATCGGTGTCGAATACCGGCAGCACGGGCAGGTTAGGCGCGCCCGGGCACGCTCCGAGGTGCTGCTCGCCGGCGGCTCGCTGCAATCGCCGCAGCTGCTGCAGTTGTCGGGGGTGGGACCGGCGGCGTTGCTCAAGCAGTTCGGCATCGAGGTGGTGCACGAACTCCCCGGGGTCGGTGAAAATTTGCAGGACCATCTCGGCTGCAAGGTCGTCTACA
>JAFAWI010000635.1 GCA_019241915.1 Alphaproteobacteria bacterium | reverse complement strand
CGAAAAAGCTGCTGCCCGAGGGCAGCCTAGCGAAGCCGATTGCGGTATCGTGCCAGTCGGGCACGCTGACCTTCTCGTTTCTGTCGCGCGGCGAGGCGCGCCAGCTCAAATTCACCACGCAAGTCAGCTCGGGCAACCAGACCGTGCTCGAGGCGCACGACTACATCGAGGCGGCGATGGGGTCGGGCGCCGCCGACATCTTCATGGTCTACCTCGAAGGCATCCGCCAGCCGGCGCGGTTCCGCGCGGTGGCCGACAACGCGGCGCGGGCCGGCAAGCCGCTGATCGTCGCCAAGGTCGGGCGCTCCGACGCCGGGCGCCGCGCTGCCGCGTCGCACACCGGTGCGCTGGCCCAATCGGGCGCGATCGACGATGCGATCTTCCGCCACCACGGCATCATCCGCGGCGAAGACCTCGACCACATGCTCGACATGGCGGCCGCCTTCGCGTTCTGCAAACTGCCGAAGGGCAACCGGGTCGCGATCGTCACCGGCTCGGGCGGCAGCGCGGTGTGGATGGCCGACATCCTGTCGGCCCACGGGCTGGAGGTGCCGGAACTCGAAGCCGACCTCCAGGCCGAAATCATGGCGATGCTGCCAAGCTACGCCTCGGCGCTCAACCCAATCGACGCCACGGCGCAGGCGATCGGCGAGGTTGGCTACAAGCCGATCGTCGAGGTCGTGCGCCGCTCGCAGCGCATCGACACGATCCTGCTGATCTCGTCGGTTGCCAATGAGACGACGGCCCGCAAGCGCGCCGAGGAGCTGGCCGGTGTGGTCGACGCGACACCGCAGCCGATGCTGCTCGCGACCTACACGACCGCGACGCCGGGCGCGATGGCCGCCTTCGCCGAGGTCGGCCTGCCCAGCTATACGTCGTTCCCAAGCTGCGCGCGAGCGATCAAGGCACTGGCCGATTACGGCCGCTTCCGCGAGGGGGTTGCGCGCCGCGCTACGCCGGCGCCGACCGCCGCCTCGGTGCGCGAGACGGTCGGCGTGGCGCTCGCCGAATCCGGAAAGGTGCTGACCGAGGTGCAATCCAAGGCACTGCTCGCCGCTTACGGGGTCAAGCGCGTGCCCGAATTCCTCGCCACCGGTGAGGACGACGCGGCCGAGGCGGCTGCGCGCATCGGCGGGCCGGTCGCGCTCAAGGTGCAGTCGCCCGACATCCTGCACAAGACCGAGGCCGGCGCGGTGCTGCTCGGCCTCGACTGCGAGGCGGCCGTGCGCGAGGGCTACGGCGTGGTGATGCAACGCGCCAAGGCCGCCGCGCCGAACGCCAAGATCGACGGCGTGCTGGTCCAGGCGATGGCCAAGCGCGGCCAGGAGATGATCCTCGGCGTGACACGCGACCCGGTCTTCGGGCCGATGCTGATGGTCGGACTTGGCGGTATCCATGTCGAGGTGCTGAAGGACGTCGCCTTCGCGCCGGTGCCGCTCTACCACGATGACGCGCTGGCGCTGCTCGGCGAGCTAAAGGGCGCGGCACTGCTCGACGGCGTGCGCGGCGCCGGGCCGAGCGACAAGGCGGCGCTCGCCGAGCTGATCGCGGCGCTGTCGCGTTTCGCCGCCGACCACGCCGACAGCATCGCCGAGATCGACCTCAACCCGGTCATCGTCCACGCCGACGGCGAAGGCCTCAGCGTCGTCGACGCGCTGATCGTCAAGGTTTGATTTTCACCATGGAGACCAGAGCCACCGAGCAAACAACGCGTTCGCGCAAAGTACGCAAGGAGCCGCGAAGATCGCAAAGCCGCCGATGCGCGCGCAGCGCGGAAGAATAGCCATCGAATGCTTGATGGCTCTTCGCGCCAATAAAGACGTCATCGCGCCTTTGCGAACCATCGCGTCCTTGGCGGTGAAGGATTCTTTTAATCTCCGTGCCTCCGTGGTTTGACAAAAGGAGCGCCCATGACCGACTTCGGCACCTACAGCGATATCGGCGTCAGTCTCGACGGCTACGTGGCGACGGTCGAGATCCGGCGGCCGCCCCATAATTTCTTCGACAGCGAGCTGATCCGGCAGATCGGCGAGGCATTCGAGCGGCTCGACGCGAGCGATGCCTGCCGCTCGATCGTGCTGTGTGCCGAGGGCCGCTCGTTCTGCGCCGGCGCCGATTTCTCAAAGCGCATGGATACCGGCACGGTTCAGGAGGGCAGCCGCAGCAGCGGCGGCAAGCATCTCTACAAAGAAGCCAGTCGGCTGTTCCGCACGCGGAAGCCGCTTGTCGGCGCCGTCCACGGCGCGGCGGTCGGCGGCGGGCTCGGTCTCGCGCTGGTGCCGGATTTCCGCGTCACCTGCAGCGAGGCGCGCTTCAGCGCCAATTTCAACCGGCTCGGCTTTCATCCCGGCTTTGGGTTGACCGAAACGCTGCCCCGCCTCGTCGGCGCGCAGCAGGCAGCGCTGTTGTTCTACACCGGCCGCCGCATTCCCGGCGACGAAGCGGTGCGTATCGGCCTTGCGGATTTGCTGGTGCCGCAGGACGAGGTGCGCCAGGCGGCGCAGGCGCTGGCCCTGGAAATTGCGCAGTCGTCGCCGCTGGCGGTGATGTCGACCCGGGAGACGATGCGCCGCCGGCTAGCCGACGCGATCGACGCCGCGACCGAGCGCGAACTGGTCGAACAGGACTGGCTGCGCCGCACCGAGGACTTCAACGAGGGCATCAAGGCCTACGGCGAGCGCCGCCTGCCGAACTTTCAGGGCCGCTGAGCGGATTCCGTCGGGCGGCGTTCGCCGGGCGATGAAGGTCATCTTTCTCGACATCGACGGCGTCCTGAATTCGAAGCAGACCCCGAACCCGCGGAAGTTTCCGTTTATCGTCGATCCCGTCCTGCTGGCGCGGCTCGAGCGGCTGATCGCACTGACCGGGGCGCAGCCGGTGCTGTCGTCGAATTGGCGCTACGACCCGGTCGGCATGCTGGCGGTTGAGCATTTCCGCATCCCGTTTATCGGCGCGGTCCCGGACGAGCCGGACAAGTCGCGCTGCGACGAAATTCGCGACTGGCTGCGCGCGCATCCGGATGTGGACCGGTTTATCGTGATCGAC
>JAFAWI010000476.1 GCA_019241915.1 Alphaproteobacteria bacterium | reverse complement strand
TGCGCAGCTTTTTGAGGCCGGGCAGAAACACCTTGTCCTGCACCACCCCGTTCTTGAGCCCGGCGCGCTGCGCCCGGCGCGCCAGCGTCAACGCCTGCTCCAGGCTCTCGGCGAGCGGCTTCTCGGTATAGACATGCTTGCCGGCGTCGAAGGCCGCGGCCAGCCGTTGCGGCCGCCCGCCGGTCGCGGTCGCATCGAAGTAGATGGCGACCGCGGCGTCCGACAGGCAGGCATCGCGGTCGAGGCTCCAGCCCAGCCCGCCGCTCGCAGCCGCCAGTGCGGTCAGTCGCTCGGCGTTGCGCCCGAGCAGCACCGGCTCCGGCACCAGCCGGTCGCCGTTCTTGAGCGGCAGCCCGCCGTCGCTGCGGATCGCCAGCAGCGCCTTCAAATGCTGCGTCGTTCCCAGCCGCCCGGTCGCCCCGTCGATGACGATTTTGATTTGTCTGATGCTCATGCGCTTCTCCAAACCCCTCTCCCGCTAGCGGGAGAGGGAGGGACCCATTGCGCAGCAATGCGAGGGTGAGGGATTGTCGGCATCGATACCCTCACCCGCGGCGCGCGCCACCCTCTCCCGCCAGCGGGAGGGTGGCCGGCACTACGCCGTTGCGGCGATGATCGCTTCGCGGACAACCTGCGGGATGCGCTGCAGCGTCTCTTCCGGCGTCATCAGCGGCGGGGCGAGGCAGATCGTGTCGCCGATCGCCGGATCGGGGCTGCCGGGACGAACGCGCAGCAGCACGCCGCGCGCCAACGCCTCGCGCGCGACCCGCGCGCCGAGGCCGAGCGCGGGCGCCTTGGTCGACTTGTCGGTCACCAGTTCGACGCCGCACATCATGCCGAGCCCGCGGACGTCGCCGACATGGGGCAGGTTGCGCAGCTCGTCGAGGCCGTCGAGCAGCTTCTTGCCCTCCTGCGCGGCGCGCTCGACCAGCCCGTCCTCCTCGATGATCCGGCAGTTGACGACACCGACCGCGCAGCACACCGGGTGCGCGCTGTAGGTCGCCGCGTGCATAAAGCGGCGGTCGAGCGGCGCGGTGAGGATCGCGTCGTGCACCCGCTTCGACGCGATCACCCCGCCGAGCGGCAGGTAGCCGCTGGTGACGCCCTTGGCAAACGACACGAGGTCGGGCTCGACCCCCCAATGACCCAGCGCGAACCAGCGGCCGGTGCGGCCGAACCCGGTGATCACCTCGTCGGCGATCAGCAGCACTTCGTATCTGTTGCAGATCTCGCGCAGCTTCGGGAAGTAGCTGTCCGGCGGCACGATCACCCCGCCCGCCCCCATCACCGGCTCGGCGATGACCGCGGCGACGGTATTGGGCCCCTCGGCGAGGATCGCCTTCTCGACCGCCTCGGCCGCGGCCGTCCCCGGCTCCTCGTTGCCCTGCCAGCGATAGGCGTAGGGCGGCGCGACCTGGACAAAGCCCGGCACCAGCGGCCCGAACATCTTGTGGTAGACCGCCATCCCGGTAGCGCTCATCGCCGCCATCGTCACGCCGTGATAGGCATGCCAGCGCGAGATGATCTTGGTCTTGTCGGGCTTGTCGTTGACCTTCCAGTAGTAGCGCGCGAACTTGAACGCGCTTTCGTTCGATTCGGCGCCGGCGGTGGTGAAATAGACCGCCGAGCTGTTCGAATAGGCATGCTTGACGATGAACTCGCCGAGCCGGATCGACGGTTCGTTGGTCTGGCCGACATAGGCCGAGGCAAACCCGATCTTGCGCATCTGCGCCGCCGCCGCGTCGGCCAGCTCGCCGCGGCCGTGGCCGATATTGACGTTCCACAGCCCGCTGAGCCCGTCGACCACCTCGCGGCCGTCGACATCGACCAGCATCGCCCCGGTGCCGCGGTCGATAAAGAACGGGGTCTTGTGGTCTTCCGGGTGGTGCAGCGGGTGGACCAGAAACTGCCGGTCGGTTTCAAGCAGCTGTGCCGTGCCGTCCATGGTGCCTCCTTCGCTCTGCCACCCTAGCGCGCCGGCGCGCCCGAGGGAATTGCCGAACCCTGCTGAACCGGCTCGACCGGCGGCGGACGGTAGTCATCGCCGAAGCAACTGTATGGCGGCATCGCGCAGCGCCTTCCGCCATACCGCCTTGCCATGGCGGGGGCCGCGGCGGATGACGCTTCATTCTCCACCCTACAAGCTCCCGACGGACGGGCTGCTCCTAGCAACGCTTAGCGGATCACCGGTTCGGTAGGTCGAGCGGGAAGATCGGCCGCCGCACGTTCTTGAAGCTTAGCGACGCATAGTCCGAGGTGCAGGCGCCGACCCCGGCGAGGTCAACGACGGCCTTGGCCATCGCGCCGAGCCCGGCGCGCCAATGCACCCGGCTCTTCAGCATCACATAGCGTTTCTGCAGCGGGTCGATGCCGAGGCTGAAGAAGCAGTTGAGGTCCGAGGGCTCGACATGCCGCGAGATCAGCGCCACCTCGACCTTGCCGGTGTCGATCACCACCGACGGCCCCATGTCGGTCATGACGCCGCGGCCCATCGGCCCCTTGTTGCGGAAGCGGCCGCTGGCGATGGTCTTGACCGTGCCGGTGAGCTCGACCGGCGGACTGTCGCCGGGGATTTGCGGCATCGCCAGCTTGCCGCCGACCGACAAGGTCACGCTGCTGCCGATGCCCGCGGCGATCGCCTGCTGCACCGCTGCCGGATCGTAGATCGCAAACGCCGCGACATTGTCGAGCCCGGCTTCGATGACCGCGCGCAGCACGACCGTCGTGTCCATCGTGCCGCCCGAAGCGCAATTGTCGTAATGGTCGAGCAGCACGATCGGCCCCTGCCCGGGCGATGGCTCGGGCATCGCCTTGGCGCGCGCCAGCGCGGCCTGCAGCGGCTCGATCTTGTAGACAAAGGCGTCACGCTCGACCCAGGCGCGGTCGAGCAGCTCGTCGCGCAGGCGTTCGGCGAGCGGCTTGTCGCCGTCCGTCACCACTACGGCGCTGAGCACGGCGTTGCTGATGTC
>JAFAWI010000291.1 GCA_019241915.1 Alphaproteobacteria bacterium | reverse complement strand
GGAGATTGACACCGCGGCGGCGGTGCCGCGATCTTTCCGGCGGCTTTTGGGAGACGCGCGATGAGCCTCGACCTCTTGGTCAAGAACGGCACCGTGGTGGACGGCTCGGGGCTGCCGCGCTACCGCGGCGATGTCGGGGTCAAGGCTGGTAAGATCATCGAGATCGGCCGTATCCGCGCTCCCGCCGAGAAGGTCATCGACGCCGAGGGCATGATCGTCGCGCCCGGCTTTATCGACGGCCACACCCACATGGACGCCCAGGTCAATTGGGACCCGCTCGGCAGCTGCTCGTGCTGGCACGGCGTGACCAGCGTGGTGATGGGCAATTGCGGTTTTGCCCTGGCGCCGTGCAAGCCCAAGGACCGCGAGTGGTATGCACGCTGCCTGACCGCGGTCGAGGACATCCCGACCGAGGCGATGCTGGCCGGCATCGAGTGGAACTGGGAGACCTTTCCCGAGTACCTCGCCAATGTCGAGCGCCTGCCGAAAGGGCTCAATTACGGCATGTATATCGGCCATTCGGCGCTGCGCATGTACGCGATGGGCGCGCGGCGCGGGCTCGAGGAAACCGCGACCGAGGACGATCTGCGCCGGATGGAGCACGCGGTCGCCGAGGCGATCCGGGCCGGCGCGCTCGGCTTCTCGACCTCGCGCGCGACGACGCATGTGACCCCGGACGACACCCCGGTCGCCAGCCGCATCGCCGAGTGGGGCGAGATCGAGCGGCTGGTCGGCGCGATGGGGGCGCTCGACGCCGGCATCTTCCAGATCGGCCCCGACATCTCGGGCGGCGAGGCGCAGCGTGTTTGTTTGGAACAGCTGCGCAAGATCGCGCTCGACAGCGGTCGCCCGATCATGTTCGGCATGCTGGCGACGCGGCAGGGCATCGACCCCAACCCGTGGGATTTCCAGACCCGCTTTATGGACGAGACCGTCGCGCTCGGCGGCCGCATGTACGGCCAGGCGACGACGCGGTCGATCAACGCGGTGTTTTCGCTCAAGTCGTACCTGCCGTTTGACGTGTTGCCGGCGTGGAAGGACATCCGGTCGCTGCCATTGCCTGAGCAGAAGGCGCGGCTGCGCGATCCGGAAGTGCGTGCACGGCTTGTCGCGGCCGAAGCGACGATGAAACCGCGCGAGCGCACCTTGCAGGGCGGCGGCGCGGCGACGACCGACCCGCGCAAACCCGACTACGACAATCTGTTTCCGATGCTGTCGGTCGATTGGGACGACCCGTCGATCGGCGAGCTGTCGCGGCGTCACAACAAGCACCCGGTCGAGGTCATCATCGACCTGGCGCTCGACAACGAGAACCGGATGTTCGTGCAGCCGATCGTCAACGAGCGGCCCGCCGATGTGCTCAACCTGCTCAAGCACCCGCGTACCTTGGCGACGTTCTCGGATTCGGGCGCGCATGTGTGTCAGGAGATGGGGTCGTCGCTGCAGACGCATCTGTTGTCGTACTGGGTGCGCAACAAGCAGCAATTCACGCTCGAAGAGGCGGTCAGGATGCTGACCTTTGACAACGCCTCGGCCTGGGAGCTGCCCGATCGCGGTCTCGTAAGCACCGGGTACGCGGCCGACCTCGTCGTCTTCGACGAGGCAACCGTGAAGCCGCAGCTGCCGACGGTCGAGACCGATCTGCCGGGCGGCGCACGCCGGCTCGTTCAAAAGGCGGACGGCATCATGGCGACGGTCGTCAACGGCGTCATCGCGATCGAGAACGGGCAGCCGACCGGCCACTCCGGGGGCCAATTGCTGAAAGGGCGGCTCGCGGCGTGACCGACCCCGATGCCGGGGCGCGGGAGGCGCTGCGGCTGATCGGGCCGGACCCGGCGAACTGGGTGCCCGACCGCGAAGGCATCGACCACAACGTTGTCGTCGTCGGCGGCGGGCAGACCGGGTGCGCGTTTGCCTTTGCGCTGCGGCGGGCGGGCATCGGCAAGGTCTCGGTGATCGACGCCGCCGTTGATGGAAGGGCGGCGGGAATCTGGCAGACCACCGCGCGGATGACGGTGCTGCGCACGCCAAAGACGCTGGCCGGGCCGGAATGCGGCATCGCCGCGCTGTCGTTTCAGGCGTGGTTCGAGGCGCGACACGGCGCCGAGGCCTATCGCGCCTTCGAGCGCATCCCGAAGCAGGGCTGGGCCGATTACCTCGCCTGGTACCGCGAGTTTCTCGGCATCGCGGTGCGCTACGGCACCCGGCTCGACCGCATCGAGCCGGCGTTCGAGCCGGGCGGCGGCTGTTTCCGGCTGCATCTCAACACCGGCGTCGAGACCGCGCGCAAGATCATCGTCGCCACCGGGTTTGCCGGGAGCGGCGGGATCGCGGCGCCGGCGGTGCTGCGCGACCTGCCGCGGGGGGTGTGGGCGCATGCCG
>JAFAWI010000161.1 GCA_019241915.1 Alphaproteobacteria bacterium | reverse complement strand
TTCATGGCTTGCTGCCCTGTTCATTCAGCCGAATCACAGGTTTGGTCCCATCTGCGCCCGAATACCGAATGAGGCCGGTGTAATAAAACACGAAGAAGTGCGTACCGATGGGCGGGCTACCGTGCATCAGCAGCGAGAACACGGTGGACAGCAGCAGGATATGCAGCATCGGCTCCAGCAATGCCCAGCTGTAGCCCAAGCGCGAATCGCCGAAGCGAGTGCGGGTTTCGCGGACAATCAGGGCAAGAACCACGCGCGACTGGTTGCGCAGCCGGCTCGGCAGATTGGGGTCGGCGCGGTCAGCTCGCGCGATCTGGCGTCGGCGGTCGGCGACCACGACGTACTCGCCCTCGACTGCATCCAGTCGCTGGCTCAGCGCTTTCAAGACGGCCGCCGCGGCAGGTTCGTCGACAGGAAAACGTTGCAGCATTTCGCCGCCGACCGCCGCCGCTTCGGCGAAGCGGCCGGCCCCGGTCAGTAGGTCGAGCTGCGCACGGCGCGCCTCGGGGTTGTCAGGATCGAGCGCCACACCGCGCTCGAACGACCGTGCCGCGCCCTCGATATCGCCGCAGCCGCGCAGCAGGTGGCCCCTGTGCAGATGATATTCCGGCGCCGCGGGCACGAGCTGTAGCGCATAATCGATCGCGGCGATCGCCGCCGCGGTGTCGCCGCGTTCGGCCTCGACAGTCGAGATCATCCGCCACAACACGGCATCGTCGGGCTCGCGCGCGATGGCATCGTCGAGCAATGTCAGCGCGTCGTCGAACCGGCCGTTGCGCAGCAGCAGTTCGGCCGCATGAACAGCGATGGCGTTGTCATGCGGGGCCAGCGCGGCGGCACACAGAGCGAGATCGATTGCTTCGTCGGGCCGATCGGCTGCGTGCTTCGCGGCAGACAACGCGCGCAGCGGGCGCACATCCTGCGGGTCGTTCAATGCCGCGCGTTCGAGGAAAATAACCGACGCCGCGGCTTCACCGATATCGAGCAGCAGGCATCCCGCATAGAGTGCGAAGTCGACGTTGGCCGGCGCCAGATCGCTGGCAGCCATTGCAAATTCGGCGGCTTGTTTGAAGTCGCCCATCGCAAGATAGGCGCCGCTCGCATGGCGGTAGCCTTCGGCCCAGTCCGGCCGCCGGTCGATCAGCCGCAGATAGGCGGCGGCTGCTTCGCCGTTGCAACCGCAATTGCTAAACAGCCAGGCGCAGAAATGGGACACGCCGACATCATCCGGTGCAACCGCGAAGGCCGCCCGGCCGCATTCGAGCGCCTCCGCCCTGCGCCCGGCGTGAAACAGCCGCTCGCTTAGCCGACAAACCGAACCGACGGTGTCCGGCGACGCCGCGCGGTCATGGCGCAGCTGCGCAAGACATGCATCGAATGCGCCCTGGCCCAGGGCATCATCGAACGTACTTGCTTCGATCGCCAATCGGGGGAAATTGTGATCGAGACTCAACTTTGAGCCACCACATCCTGTTTGGTTGCATTTCTCCGAAGACGATAAACCTGTGCTGTCGGCCGCTTCAACCGGCATTCTGATCGAATCCGGCCGGCGTGCCCGGGCGGCCGGCGGCCGTGCCGCGTCTTTCTTGGCTGGCTCTCGCCCCCGTTCGGCCATAAAGTCGAGGGAGACGGCTTGCCATCAGGTTGGCCTGCCGATCGGGACGGCTGCGCAGCGGCTTGACGGAGACAAGGGCGATGGCTTTCGAGTTCGGGATGTTTCACGAGTTTCAACGCCCGTCCGGGGTTACCGAGGAAGAGGCTTTTGCCACCTCGTTCGAGCAGATCGACGCGGCCGAGCGGTGGGGGCTCGACGCGATGTGGCTCGCCGAGATTCATGTCGCACCCGAACGCTCGGTTTGCTCTGCGCCGCTGACGCTGGCGAGCGCAATCGCCGCGCGCACCAAGCGGATGAAAATAGGCACTGGCGTTCAGGTTCTGCCGCTGTGTCACCCGCTTCGGCTCGCCGAGGAGGCGGCGACGGTCGATCAGATCAGCCACGGGCGCCTGATCTTCGGCGTTGGGCGCAGCGGTTTTCCGCGCACTTACGAGGCTTATGGGGTGCCCTACGGCGAGAGCCGCGAGCGTTTTGCCGAGACGCTTGAAATCCTGAAGCGCGCCTGGACCGAACCCAAATTTTCGTACCAGGGCAAATACTACAGCTTCGACAATGTCGCGCTGACCCCGAAACCCTACCAGAAACCTTGGCCGGAAATCCGCATCGCCGCCAATAGCGCCGACACCTTCCCGCAGATCGCCAAGCTCGGGCATGCGGTGTTCGTTGCGGTGCGGCTCGGCACGATCGAGGAACTCGGTCCCAACATCGCTGCCTATCGGAAGGCGTGGAAAGAGGCGGGACATCCCGGCGAGGGCCAGGTGTTTTTGCGGGCGCCGGTTTACGTCGCCGACACCGACCAGCAGGCGGTCGAAGAGCCCGAAGAGAGCATCATGTATTTCTACCGCTACCTCGGCGAGCGCCTCGAGGACTCGGCGACACGCTCGGGCGTACGGGCGGTCGAGGACCGCGCGGCACGCGGCCGGCGGCTGCAGACCCTCAGCTATGAGGACGCGCTGCGCGAGAAGCTGATCGTCGGCTCGCCGGAGAAGGTCGGCGACCGGCTGATGGGGCTGAAGGAGGCACTCGGTCTCGATGGCATCCTTGCCGAGATGAATTGCGGCACCAAAATCCCGCACCAGCGGGTGATGAAGTCGCTGCAATTGCTCTGCGAAAAGGTGATGCCGAAATTCCACTAGCCGGCATTTTTGCGGCCGATTTCGCCCCGCTTCCCTACTGGTGGGAGGCCTATCGGCCGCTCAGCAGCCCCCTCGTCGCGGTGCCGCCCGAGACGCGCGTGGCGATCGTCGGCGGCGGGTATGCCGGGCTATCGGCTGCCCTCGAACTGACCAAGCTCGGCATCGACGCGGTTGTTTTTGAAAGCGGTGTGCTCGGCGAAGGCGCCAGCACGCGCAACGGCGGTGCGGTCAGCGGCGGCGTCAATGTCGGCAAGGGCTTTAGCGGCAGGACGGCGGCAGTCGAACCGGAGCGGGCAGGTCGTATGCTGTCGGACGCCGCCGAGGCGTTCGCGCTGGTCGAGCATCTGATCGCCGAGGAGAATATCGATTGCTGCTGGCAGAAGCGCGGGCGCTTTGTCGGCGCCTGGACACCGGCTCATTTCGCCTATCAGGAAGGCCGCCTTAGATCGCTGAACGCATCTGCGCGATCGGGTGCTTACATGGTGCCGCGCACCGCGCAGCGCGACGAAATCGACAGCGACTACTATTACGGCGGCATGGTGGTGGAGAGATCGGCGAGCTTGCATCCGGCGCTTTACTACAAGGGCCTGCTCGACGCGTGCCGCCGCCGCGGGGTTGCAGTCTGCGCCAATGCGAAAGTCGATCGCATCGAACGCGATGGCGCCGGCTGGCGCGTGGTTACGGCACGCGGCGCAACGCGGGCGGGCGATGTGGTGATCGCGACCAACGGTTACACGTCATCGCTGACGCCGCGGCTCAAGCGCCGCATCGTGCCGATCGCCAGCCACATTGTCGCCACCGAGGAGTTGCCGACCGATCTGGCGGCATCGCTGATCCCGAAGGGCCGCACGCTCAGCGACACCAAGCGGGTGCTTTGTTACTATCGGATGTCGCCGGATGGCCGGCGCATGGTGTTCGGCGGCCGCGCGCGGTTCACCCAGGCCGATCCGCTGCTCTGCGCGCGCGTGCTGTACGGCTATATGACGGAGCGCTTCCCGCAGCTGCGCGGTGTCAAGATCACGCACGGCTGGACCGGCAACACCGCGTTCACGCTCGATGCGCTGCCGCATATGGGGGAGGACGAAGGTCTCCATTACGCGCTCGGCTGCAACGGCAGCGGTGTCGCAATGATGACCTATCTCGGCTACCAGACCGCGCGCAAGATCGCCCGGGTGGGCAACTACGCCTGCGCGTTCGAGAACCCATGGTTTCCAGATCACCCCTTGTACTCTGGAAATCCTTGGTTTCTGCCGCTGGTCGGCTCGTATTACCGGCTGCGCGACCGTCTCGATCGGATGCTCGCTTAGGGACCGCAGCCCACCTATCATCGCAAGCGACATCGCGGGAGGAACGTATGGAGTTCGAGACCTTCAAATCGTCGCTGACGGGGGCCGCGCCGCCCGCTGGAATCAGCGGCGCGATGCAGGCGCTGTGGTGGCAGGCAAAGGGCGACTGGCACAAGGCGCATCGCTGCGCGCAGGCCGACGCCAACGAGCAGGGCGCCTGGGCGCAC
Source organism: Alphaproteobacteria bacterium (assembly GCA_019241915.1). Taxonomy (GTDB): domain Bacteria; phylum Pseudomonadota; class Alphaproteobacteria; order ATCC43930; family CGMCC-115725; genus DATARH01. Next base: position 6,056 of record JAFAWI010000161.1, on the reverse strand, counting down.
GCCTACCTGCACCGCGTCGAGGGCGACGACAGAAACGCCGGCGGCTGGTACAGCCGCGCCGGCAAGACGCCGTCCACCGCCTCGCTCGACAGCGAGTGGGAAGAGATCGCCCGCGCGCTGTTGAAATAACCTACTCGGCCGCCGGCCTTTCGTATTTGCGGGCCGGCGTGTTGATCGGGTCTGCCAGCGGCAGCGCGCCGAACGAGGCGGCGCGGCGATCCGGCGGTGCATCCTGGTAGAGCGTCGTGCGCTGACGCGGCGTGCGCCGCATCGAGCGGATCAGTTCCTCCATGGCCTCTGGCGCCATCTCCTGACCGAAACTGGCGCCGGCGGCCCGTGAGATGCTCTCGTTCATCAGAGTGCCGCCGAGATCGTTGCAGCCGGCCTCCAGGCAGGCGGCCGCGCCGGCGGCGCCGAGCTTCACCCACGATGTCTGGATGTTCGGGATCAGCGGGTGCAGCGCCAGGCGCGCGATTGCGTGCATCAGCACCGCTTCGCGGTAGGTCGGGCCGAGGCGCGCGTTCCCCTTCAGGTACATCGGCGCTTCCATCGGCACGAACGGCAGCGGCACGAACTCGGTAAACCCGCCGGTGCGCGCCTGTAGCGCCCGCACGCGCAGCAAGTGGCGCGCCCAATGCTCGTAGCGGTCGACATGGCCGTACATGACCGTGACCGTGGCGCGCAGCCCGACGCGGTGCGCCGCTTCCATCACTTGAAGCCATTCATCGGTCTTGATCTTGTCGGGACAGATGATGGCGCGCACTTCATCGTCGAGGATTTCAGCCGCGGTGCCGGGCAGCGAGCTGAGCCCGACGTCGCGCAGCTCGGCGAGAAAATCCGGCAGCGACCGGCCCAGCGTCTTCGCGCCCTGCCAGATTTCGAGCGGCGAGAACGCATGGATGTGCAGGTCCGGCACCGCTTTCTTGATCGCGCGGCAGATGCCGAGATAGGTCGCGCCGGTGTATTCGGGGTGGATACCGCCTTGCAGGCAGACTTCGCTCGCGCCGCGCTCCCACGCCTCCTCGCAGCGTCGTACGATCTCGTCCCAGTCGAGGTCGTAGGGCCGCCCGCGCAAATTCTCGCTGAGCTTGCCCTTGGAGAAGGCGCAGAACTGGCAGCGGAAATAACAGATGTTGGTGTAGTTGATGTTGCGGGTGACGACGTAGCTGACCGTGTCGCCATTGACCTCGCGGCGCAGGCGGTCGGCGGCGGCGCAAACGAGGTCGAACGCGTTGCCCCGGGCTTCGAACAGCCGCACGATGTCGGCTTCGGTCAGCGTCTCGCCGGCGACAGCGCGCGCCAGGATCGCCTCAAATAGGGCAAGTCCCGGGCCGTTGCCCGCCCGTCGTCCACGCGGCGGCGGTTCGACACCGGCACCGGGGCTCCATTTGTCGGCCCTTGCCAGACCCTGGCCGTCAATCCGGCGTATCGTCGGCGTATGCAGCGCCGGATCGAGCCAGCGGGTCGGTTCCTTCGCGTATTCGGGGTAGATCGCCAGCCGTTCCACCAGCAGCTTACCGGCCCGCGCGGTCCGTTCGGCGAGCAGGTCGAGCTGCGGCCACGGCGCTTCCGGATTGACATGGTCGGGGGTCACCGGTGAGACGCCACCCCAATCGTTGATCCCGGCCGTGACCATCGCTTCGAGCGCCTCCGGCATAAGGTTGGGCGGCGCCTGAATGTTCATTGCCGGGCCGAAAACGAGCCGAGCCACCGCGATCGTCCACAGATGGTCGGCTTCGTCCGGCTCTGGCGCGTCCGCCATTTTGGTCGCTGGCTTCGCCCGGAAATTCTGGACGATGATCTCTTGGATGTGGCCGTGGCGCTGGTGCAGGGCGCGCAGCGCCAGCAGCGCCTCGATGCGCTCACGGCGGCTTTCGCCGATGCCGATCAGGATGCCGCTGGTAAACGGCACCGCTGCCTCGCCTGCAGCCGCAATCGTCGCCAGGCGCCGCGCCGGCACCTTATCCGGGGAGCCGAAATGCGGCCCGCCGCGCTGCGCCAGCCGCTCGCTCGCGCTTTCAAGCATGATCCCCTGCGATACCGACACCTTGCGCAGCGCTTCTAAATCGTCGCACGTCATCAGGCCTGGATTGAGGTGCGGCAGCAGCCCCGTTTCCTTGAGCACAAGCGCGGCCATCGCGGCGAGGTAGGACAGCGTGGTCGCGTATCCGAGCGCCTGCAGCTCGTCGCGCGCGGCGCGGTAGCGCAGCTCGGGCTTGTCGCCGAGCGTGAACAGCGCCTCGTGGCAGCCGGCGGCCGCACCGGCGCGCGCGATCGCCAGCACCTCGTCCGGGGTGAGGAACGCGCGCTCGCCCTCCCGCGGCGCGTGGGCAAAGGTGCAGTAGTGGCACACGTCGCGGCACAGCTGCGTCAGCGGGATGAACACCTTGCGTGAGTAGGTGACCAGGTCGCCGTGGCCGCGGTCGCGCAGCACTGCGGCGACCCGCATCAGCTCCGGCAGGTCTTCGCATTCGGCGAGCGCCAGCGCATCGGCGTCGATCAGCGTCATGCCGGTTTCCGTGCGGGCCAGGATCGTCGCAAAAAAGCCGCTCACCCTACCTCCTCGCCGCGCCCGCTCGACCGCGCCGCCATCTTGCTGATTTCGTCCGCATACTCGCGGATCAACCGGCCCGCGCACGTGGCCGTTTCGAGCCGTAAAAAATGCTCAAGGTCTTGTGGATTGTCGATATCGAAGGCGAGACCGGGCAAGCGCACCACGCATGGCTCGATCCCGGCCGCGCGCGAACCGGCGAGGTGCGGGAAGAAACTGTCGTCGCCAAAACGCAGCGGTACGGCCAGGGGTGGCGACATCACGATCGCGTTGGAGCCGAGATCGTCATGCGCCGGCGCGATCGTAAACGCCGGCGCGATGCCGTGCGCCGCGATCAGCCGCTCGATTTCGCCGGTATCCGCAAGCGGGAGGTCGCCCGGCAGCGTCAGCATGGTGCGGCGGTCTTGTTCGATAAGATGCCGCGCACCGGCATTGACCGCGCCGGTGTGGCCGTCGCGCGCGCCTTCCGCGAGCGTGACGGCGCCGTAGCGGCGGGCGAGGGCGATCGCTGACGAGTCGATCGTCACCAGCAGAATGCCGCCCAGCCCAGCGACCCCAGCGATCGCCTCCAGCACGTCCTCCAGCATCGCCAGCGCCAGCCGCTGCCGCAGCGGCGCCGACAGAACCGGGGCCAGGCGCTGTTTCGCGCCCTCCGTCTCCTTGACCGGGACCACCGCCCAGACGTCGGCCGGACGGCTCATTTGCGGACGCGATCCGCCGTTTCAAGGACAAGGCTCGCCAGCCGCTCCCGGCCTTCCAGCGTTTGCATCAGCGTCGGACCCAACACGACCGGCATGTCGAGCCCGGCTACCGCATCGGCGTCGGCCTCGTCGGCGACATACACATCGAGGAAATCCGCGTAGCGATGCGCGACCGTCGTCGCATCGACCGGCAGCCCGAGCTCGGCCATCATCTTCGCCGTCGGGCCTTTGACTGCCTGCCCGCCAATGATCGGCGACACCGCGACCACCGGCGCTTTGGAAGCCCGCAATGTATCGCGCATGCCCGGCACGGCGAGGATTGGATCGATGCTGATGAACGGGTTCGACGGGCAAATGACAACGGCGCGCAGCGCCGGATGGGCGAGGGCGGCAATCGCCTCGGGATGCGGCCGCGCCGTCTCGCTGCCGGCGAAGTGCAGCCGCCGTACCGCGGGTTCGCACCGCAGCCGCACAAAATAGTCCTGAAAATCGAGCGCTCCCCGGTCGGTCTCGAGCCGGGTGCGCACCGCATCGTCGCTCATCGGCAGCAGCCGCGCGCCGATGCCGAGGCGCCGGCGGAACGAGTCGATGACCGCCGAGAGGCTTTCGCCGCCCGCAAGCCGCCGGGTGCGCTCGACATGGGTCGCGAGGTCGCCATCGCCGAGCCTAAACCAGGTCTCGCCGCCAAGCCGCTGCAGCGCCGCCATAAACGTCCAGGTCTCGTCGGCGCGGCCCCAGCCGAGTTCCGGGTTCGCCTGGCCCGACAGCGTGTAGAGCAGCGTGTCGAGATCGGGACAGACCGTCAGCCCGAGATGCTCGAAATCGTCGCCGGTATTGGCGACGACCGTCAGCGTATCGGGCGGCAGGATGCGGTAGAGGCCGAGTACAAGCTTGGCGCCGCCGACACCGCCCGACAACGCAATCACCGGCCCCGAACTAGCGTCCATCGCCGGTCACCGGAACAGATCGTGCTCCGGCGGCCGTACCAGTGCGGCGGCGGCGGCGTCGGGCGCGCTCCAGCTGAGGCCGCGTACCAGCACCATCGGCATCGCCTCGTCGGCCTGTCCCATCACCAGCGAAGCGGCAGCGGCGATCTCGTCGGCAAACCCGGTTTCGGTGACTTCGAGCGGGCGGCCGAACAAATCGGGGTGGCCGCGCCAGTCGACGATCGCCGGCAGCCCGGCGGCGCCCAACGCGATGCCGACCGTGCCGCGGCGCCATGGCCGGCCGAAGCTGTCGCTGATCACGACGGCGACCGGCACGCCGTACGATGCCACCAGCGCATCCCGCAGCGCGCGCGCCGAGGCATCAGGATCGAGCGGCAGCAACAGGACACGCTCCGTGCCGTCGCCGGGTGCGACGTTCGAGTGATCGATGCCGGCGTTGGCCATGACCCAGCCGTGCTTGTGCTCCACGATGATCAGGTTCTCGCGGTGGCGTACGACGCGCTTTGATTCCGACAGCACCACCTCGACAAAACGCGGGTCTTTTTTCGTCTCTGCCGCGAGCTGCTCGGCTTGCGCAGATGGGTTGACCGTGGCGATGTCGACAATCCGGCCTTCGGCCTTCGACACAATCTTCTGCGCCACGACCAGCACATCGCCGGCCTCGATGCCGATATCGGCATCGACCAGCGCCGCGACGGCAAGCGCGTGCAGATTGTCGCCCGGGTGCACCATCGGCACGCCGGGCAGCCCGATGATCGTGACCCTGTTGGCCATGGCCGCGGCTTGGGTCAGCCGAATGCCTTGCGCAGGCGCGGAAACACTTGCTCTGAGTAGAGTTTGATGAACCGCGCCTGGTCAGGCCCCGGCGCATGGAAGACGAGATGGCTAAAGCCGAGCTCGACATAGGGCCGGATGCGCTCGACTTGCTCGTCGGGGTCGCTCGACACGATCCACCGGCTCGCGGCGCGGTCGAGCGGCAGCGCGTCGGCGCGCTTCTCCATCTCGATCGGGTCTTCGACCCCCATCTTTTCCTCGGGCGATAGCGCCAACGCGGCCCAGTGCCGGGTCAGTTCCTTGGCCTGCTGCGCGTCGGTGTCGAACGAGACCTTCACCTCGATCATCTTTTCGAGGCCCGCCACGCTTCGCCCCGCTTTGCCAAGGCCCTCCGTGACCTTGTCGGTCAGTTCCGTATAAAGCTCGGGCTTCTTGCCGCTGGTCACGATAAAGCCCTCGGCGATCTGCCCGGCCATCTGCGCCGCCAGCGGCCCCGAGGCCGCGACCCAAATCGGCACCTTCTGCTTGGGCTTGTCGTAGATCGTCGCGTCGATGGTTTTGTAGAACTGGCCTTCGAAGGTGACCCGGTCCTGCGTCCACAGCGTGTTGATCAGGCGGATCGCTTCGCGCAGCCGATCGCGGCGCTCTTTAGGGCCCGGCCAGACGATGCCCGCCGACGGCACTTCGTTGAGCGATTCTCCGGTGCCGACGCCGAGCACGACGCGGCCGGGGAACATGCAGCCCATCGTGCCGAAAGCCTGCGCGACGATCGCCGGCTGGTAGCGGAAGGTCGGGGTCGCGACGCTGGTGCCGATCACCACCCGCTTGGTGCTCGCGCCGAGCGCGCCGAGCCAGGCGAGCGAGTTGGGCGCGTGCCCGTCGGTGTGCTTCCACGGCTGAAAATGGTCGCTGACAAAGACCGAGTCGAAGCCGTGCTCCTCGGCCAACACCGAGAACTCCAGCAGCTCGCGCGGTCCGAACTGCTCGGCCGACGCCTTGTATCCGAGTTTCAGCACCGTCAGCTCCTCTCGTTCAATGCGTCATTGCGAGCGCAGTAAAAGCAACCGATTGTCCAAATTCGCG
>JAFAWI010000155.1 GCA_019241915.1 Alphaproteobacteria bacterium | reverse complement strand
CATGATGGGCAACCACGCGATGGCCGTCGTCGACGACCGGCTTCGCGTGCACGGCCTCGATGGGCTGCGCGTGATCGATGCCTCGGTGATGCCGGCGGTCAGCTCGACCAACACCAACGCCCCGACCATCATGATCGCCGAAAAAGGGGCTGCGATGATCAAGGAAGCGGCGCGCGAGAGGCTGGCTGCCTGATGCCATTCCTCTAACAGCCGTCTTGGTGAAGAGCCGCCGCCGGCGGCGTCTTGAACCATGCTGCGGCGTCCTTCGAGACGGCTGCTTCGCAGCCTCCTTAGGATGACGAGGTTTGGCGAGCCGATCGCCGCTACACCGGAACCGGCCCCTTTACCACGTTGCGGTGCATGATGCGGCGGTAGCGGTTCATCTCGTAATTGGCGACCGCACGGTGCAAGAGGCTCGTGTTGTCCCACACCACGAGGTCGCCGACCCGCCAGCGATGCGCATAAGTGAAACAAGGCTGCGTCGCGTGATCGAGCAGCTCACCGAGCAGCGCCGTGCCTTCGATCTCGTCGATGCCGGCGATGCGCACAGCGTGGTTGCCGAGATAAAGCGCCGGCCGTCCGGTGACCGGGTGCGTCCGCACCAGCGGGTGATCGACCGGCGGCAGCTCGCTCGCGTAATAGCCGGGGCGCCGGCCGCCCTCCCATTGGAAAACCACGCGTAAGCCTGCCAGCCGCTGCTTTGTCGCCGCAGGCAACGCCTCGTAGGCAAGCCTTGTGTTGGCGAATTCGGTGTCGCCGCCCGCCGGCGGCAGCTCGACCGCGTAGAGCACCGTCAGCAGCGGCGGCGTCCGGTAATAGGGCTTGTCGGTGTGCCAGCGGTAGTTGGCGCCCTGGGCAAAGCGGTCGCTCGGGTTGCCGTCGGCGTCGAGATTGGCGGTGACGTGCGCCACGTCCCGGCGCTTGCCGGGCCGCCCGCCACCATGCGCCTCCACCGGCCCGAGCTGTGCGGCGAATGCGTATTGCTGCTCCCGGCTCAACGATTGGCCAGGAAACACCACGAATTGGTGCTCGGTCAGCGCAGCCCGGATCTCCGCAACGGTCTCGGCCGGCAGTGGCCGCGACAGGTCGAGCCCGGCGATCTCAGCCCCGCCGGCAGCCGAGAGCGGCGCGCGGATCGCGAGCCGCTGCCCCTCACCCTCCCATCGCGGCGCGATGGGTCCCTCCCTCTCCCCGCAAGCGCGGCGAGGGCAAGTATCGCCGACGCGCTCCCTCTCCCCGCTTGCGGGGAGAGGGCCGGGGTGAGGGGCAGCCGCCATTCCTAATCGTGCAGCTTGTGCAGAAAGCCGGTGCGCGCCGCGGCGCCGGCGTTCATAAACTGCGCGTCCTGGCCGGCGAGGATGAAACGCGCACCCATCTCGATATAGCGCGGCATGATCTGCTCGTTGTAGACGCCGGCCATGCCCGGGAACTTTCCGTGCTGCTTGCAGGCGGCGATCATCTTGCCGTAGGCGTCGGCGACCTTCTCGTTGCCGAAGTCGCCGTGGATGCCCATCTCGGCGCACAGATCGTTGGTACCGATCAGCAGCACGTCGATCCCCGGCACCGCGGCGATCTCGCCAGCGTTGGCGATCGCGGTCGGTGTCTCCAGCATCGCGATCGTCAGGTTGGCGCCGTTGAGCGCCGACGCCATCTCGCTGCTCGACGCGCTGCGCAGCCCGTAATGCGGGCCGTAGCCGCCCATCGAGCGATGTCCGACCGGCGGGTATTTGAGCCGGTTGACGACCTCCCGCGCCTCGGCGGCGGTGTCGACATGCGGCATGACGATGCCGAGCGCACCGTTGTCGAGCGCGCGCGTCGCGATCGCGTATTCGCCGTTCGGCACGCGGGCGATCGGCGCGATCCCGGCATCGAGCGCGGCGGTCGAGATTTGCGCGCAAGCTTCGAGCGACATCACGCCGTGTTCCATGTCGAGGAACAGCCAGTCGAACCCGGCAACCGCCATCGCCGTGGCGATCTCGACGCTGCGCGTCATGCGGATGCCGACGCCGAGCGACAGCTTCCCTTGTTCCAGCTTGTCACGCGCGACATTGCGGACGGCGGCAGGCATGGCGGTTCTCCCTCGGGTCGGATGGCCCAATTGTGTCATGCCCGCTAGATCACGGCCAGAATTGCCGCGACAAGCAGCGCCGCCGCCGCGACGCCCGAAGGCAGCGTAAAGCTGCCGAGCCGGTCCGAGACAAAACCGGCAAACGCCGGCCCGACGATTTGGCCGAAACCGAACGCGCCGGTGATTAGTGCCAGCGCCCGTCGCGGCTCGCCCGTCGCCAGGTTGCGGGCTCCGACGAGACCCAGCGCGGTCAACCCCATAAACGTGCCGCCGACGAGGATCGCTGCCGCGAAGACGCCGGCGGTTCTCTGCCAGCCGACGCTCGCCAGCACGCCCACCGCCTCGACGAGGCAGGCCAGCGCGAAGGCCCACGGGATGCCGAGCGGCCGCGCGATCCAGGTCCACAGCGCCACCGATGGCGCGGCGGCCAGTCCGAAGACGATCCAGATCACCGGCTCCCACTCGCGGATCGCCGGCGTCCCCCGCACGATCGCGACCAGGAATGTCGCGGTGATGATGTAGCCAAACCCGTAGAGCCCGTAGGCGGCGACAAAGCGTCGGAATGCCGGACTGGCGCCGCGGCCCGCCGACCCGTTGTGCGAGGCCGCGACGGGCCGTTGCTGCGGCAGCAGCAGCGCCGCCGCGATCAGCCCGGCAAAGGCCACCGCACCGCTCGCCAGCCACAGCATCTGCCAGCTTTGATCGAGCGCCAGCAAGCCGGCGACCAGCGCCGCCGACAGGGCGATGCCGCTGCCGACGCCGGCAAAATGCAGCGCCGACAACCCGCCGCGGCCGGTCTCGGCCAGGTATTCGAGGACCGCGGTCGAGGCGAGGATCAGGACAAAGGCGCTGGCAACCCCGCCGGCGAAACGCAGCACGAGAAAGGCAGGCAATGTGCCGACCAGCCCCATCCCCGCCGTGGTCAGCACGCTTGCTGCCAGACCGCCGAGCAGCCATTGGCGCCGGGCGCCCGGCAGGCGGGGCATCGCCACCAGCAGCGCACCGGTCAGATAGCCGACAAAATTGGCCGAGGCTATCAGCCCGGCCTGCCCCTTGCTGAGGCCCAGCGCGGCGACCATCGGCGGCAGGATCGGCGTGTAGACAAAGCGCCCGATCCCCATCCCCGCCGCGGTCGCCACCAGCCCGCCTAGTGCGGCCGCAACCGCCCCGCGCTTCGCCCGACCGCCGGGGGTGCTCACCGTCACCGTCGTCGTGCCATCATAAGACAGGCAGGCGCTGCGGTCGGCGCTCGTCGGCCGCCGCAGGATTGATCACCCGTGCACGCCGCCATCCGCCGGTCGCCATGTGCCGGCCGCCCTGACCAGCGCCGGCGCCTCGCGCGGGAACTCGTCGTCGACCGTGTATTCGTAGCAGCGGATTGTCGCCGCGTCGGGGTAGGCCGCGTCGATCGCCGCCAGCGCCTCGGCCAGCGTCGGGAAATCGCCG
>JAFAWI010000008.1 GCA_019241915.1 Alphaproteobacteria bacterium | reverse complement strand
TAAGCGCATTATGGCAAGCGGCGCTTCGCCTGGCGCGCGGTTGGCGCGAGCGAGCGGCGCGGGCGGAAGCGGCTCTCGCTGCTGCCGAGGCGGTGTTTGCCGCGATTCCGGACCCGGAAATCCTGCTCGACGCGCAGCGCCGCGTGCTGCGCGCAAACCGCGCGGCCGCGATGCTCGTGGGCACCGTGACCGAGGGGGCCGACCTCGCGGCACTGCTGCGCAACCCTGCCGTCTTGGCGGCAACCGATGCGGTGCTCGCCGGCGAGACGGCACGGGTCGTCGAATTTACACTGTCGGTGGCGGTCGAGCGGGTCATGGAGGCGCGGATCGCGCGGATCGAACCGGTCTCGGCCGGTTCGGCCGCGGCGATCGTCACGCTGCACGACATCACGGGCCTCAAGGCGACAGAGCAGATGCGTGCCGACTTCGTCGCCAATGCCGGGCACGAACTCAAAACGCCCCTCGCCAGCCTCGTCGGCTTTATCGAGACGCTGCTCGGCCCCGCGCGCGACGACCCGGGGGCGCGCGAGCGCTTCCTCGGCATCATGCGCGCCGAGGCGGGGCGCATGGCCCGGTTGGTCGACGATCTGTTGTCGCTGTCGAGAATCGAGCTCAACGAGCACGTTGCACCGGTGGGCGAGGTGTCGCTGGCGCCCCTGCTGTGGCAAGTCGCCGACACACTGCACTTGCGTGCAGCGGAGCGCGGCATGCGCCTGGCGCTCGCCATGCCCGACGACTTGCCCGATGTTCACGGCGACGCCGACGAGTTGGCCCAGGTCTTTCAGAACCTGATCGATAACGCGATCAAATACGGCAAGCCCGACAGCGAGATATCGGTCGCCGCGAGCACCGCGGCCGAGAGCGGGGCGGCCCGGCTCGTCCGCATCGCGTTTGCCGACCGCGGCGACGGCATCCCGGCCGAGCATCTGCCGCGCCTCACCGAGCGCTTCTACCGTGTCGACACCGCACGATCGCGCGAGATGGGCGGCACCGGACTCGGACTTGCCATCGTCAAGCATATCCTCAACCGCCACCGCGGACGGCTCGATATTTCCAGCACCCTCGGCGTCGGCTCGACCTTTACGGTCGTGTTGCAGGCGGTTGTGCCGGCGCCCACTGCCGCCGTCATCGAAACGCAACAAAACTGACATAGAACGGTCGCGGGGCCGGGCTAGAAACCGGGCGGCCGCATCCGGCCTGCTCTCGCTATCGACGGAGATTCCCGTGCTTCTCAGGCGCACCTTGCTGTCCGCCGCGATCGCCGCCGTCTCGGCCATGGCCCTCCCGGCTTTCGCCGCTGAGATCTCCGGCGCCGGCGCGACGTTTCCCTATCCGATCTACGCCAAATGGGCCGAGGCCTATAAGGCCAAGTCGGGCACCAGCATGAATTACCAGTCGATCGGCTCGGGCGGCGGCATCAAGCAGATCGAGGCCAAAACGGTCGATTTCGGCGCTTCCGACATGCCATTGAAGCCCGACGACCTCGACAAGAACGGGCTGCAGCAATTCCCGATGGTGATGGGCGGCGTGGTGCCCGTCGTCAATCTCGCCGGGATCAAGCCCGGCGAGATCAAGCTGGACGGCAAGACGCTCGCCGGCATCTATCTCGGCACCATCACCAAGTGGAACGACCCGGCGGTCGCCGCGCTGAACGCGGGCGTCGCGCTGCCCGACAAGGCGATCGCGTCGGTGCACCGCTCCGACGGGTCGGGCACCAACTTCATCTTTACGCACTACCTGTCGAGCGTCGATGCGGACTTCAAGGCAAAGATCGGCGAGAACACCTCGGTCGAGTTTCCCGGCGGCCTCGGCGGCAAGGGCAACGAGGGGGTCGCCGCCCTGGTGACCCGCACCGACGGCGCGATCGGTTATGTCGAATATGCCTATGCGCTGCAGAACAAGATGACGTTCACGCAGATCAAGAACCACGACGGTGCGTTTGTGTCGCCGAACGCGCAGACGTTTCAGGCCGCCGCAGCCAACGCCGACTGGTCCAAGGCGCCCGGCTTCTACCTGCTGCTGACCGACCAGCCCGGCAAGGAGAGCTGGCCGATCACCGGCGCGACCTTCATCCTGATGCACAAGAAGCAGGACAAGCCGGATACGGCGAAAGAGGTCCTCAGCTTCTTCGACTGGGCCTATCACAACGGCGGACAGCTCGCCGAGCAGCTCGACTACGTGCCGATGCCCGCTGCCGTGATTGCCGCGGTCGAAGCCAGCTGGAAGTCGATCGCCGGGGCCGACGGCAAGCCGGTTTGGGCGGGGCACGCCTCCTAGGGCGCAAAAGGGGTCGACGAGCGGCGAGCGACTTGGCGCTCCGCTCGTCGGTTTGCCCGGAGCAGGAGGCCAAGCGTGGCGGTTGAGGCCGAAATGGTCGCGATTGCGGATACGAAGGCGAGGCGTCGTCCCGCCGGCCGTGCAGGCGATCCGGCGTTCCGCGCCCTGACCGTGCTATTTGCGACGTTGGTGCTGCTGGTGTTGAGCGGCATCATCGCGTCGCTGGTGCAGGGCGGCTTTCTCGCCTTCGCGCAATTCGGCCTCAACTTTCTCGTCACCAGCGTCTGGAACCCGGTCACCGAGAAGTTTGGGGCGCTGGCGCCGATCTACGGCACGCTGGTGACATCGGCGATCGCGATGCTGGTCGGGGTTCCGCTCGCCTTCGGGGTCGCGCTGTTCATCACCGAGTTGTGCCCCAAATGGCTCAAGCGGCCGCTCGGCACGATGATCGAGCTGCTGGCGGCGATCCCGAGCATCATCTACGGCATCTGGGGTCTCTTCATCCTGGCGCCGTTCATCCAATCGCACGTCGAGCCGTTCCTGATCGCAACGCTCGGCAATGTGCCCGGAATTGGCGTGCTGTTCGCCGGGCCGCCGCTGGGGATCGGCGTGCTGACCGCCGGCTTTATCCTCGCCGTCATGGTGCTGCCGGTGATTGCCTCGGTGATGCGCGACGTATTCGAGACCGTGCCGCCGATGCTCAAGGAGAGCGCGTACGGTCTCGGCGCTACGACGGCCGAGGTCGTCTGGCGAATCGTGCTGCCGTTCACCCGGGTCGGCGTTGTCGGCGCAATCCTTCTCGGTCTCGGTCGCGCGCTCGGCGAGACCATGGCGGTCACGTTTGTGATCGGCAACTCGCACCATGTGAACCCGTCGATCCTGCAGCCGGGCACGACGATTTCGGCGGCGCTCGCCAATGAATTCACCGAGGCGGTCGGCGATCTCTATCAATCGTCGCTGATCGCACTCGGCTTCATCTTGTTCGTCATCACCTTCCTGGTGCTCGCGGCCGCGAAACTGATGCTGATCCGCCTGCAAAAGGGCGCGGGAGCCGCGGCGTAATGCAGCTCTATGTCCGTCGCCGTCTGTCGAATTACGTCGTCGTCGGCCTGTCGCTTGCGGCGACCGCGTTCGGTCTCCTGTTTCTGGTGTTCGTGCTCGGGACGCTGCTCGCGAATGGCATCGGCGCGTTGAGCCCGACGCTGTTCACCCTGGCGACCCCGCCGCCCGGCAGCAGCGGCGGGCTGATCAACGCGATCTACGGCAGTCTGGCGATGACCGCGATCGCCACGCTTATCGGTACGCCGACCGGCATCCTCGCGGGCACCTTCCTGGCGGAATACGCCCACAACAACCGGCTCGGCGACATCGTTCGCTTTATCAACGATGTGCTGCTCTCGGCGCCGTCGATCATCATCGGGCTGTTCGTCTACGCGATCCTCGTGGTCCCGATGGGCCATTTCTCGGCCTGGGCCGGCTCGGTGGCCTTGGCGATCATCATGGTTCCGGTCGTCGTGCGCACGACCGAGGACATGCTGAACCTGGTGCCGAGCGCGCTGCGCGAGGCGGCGGCTGCGCTCGGCGCCCCAAAATGGAAGATCATTGTCACGGTGACCTACCGCGCCGCGGTCCAAGGCATGCTGACCGGGGTGCTGCTGGCGGTCGCGCGTATCTCGGGCGAAACCGCGCCGCTGCTGTTCACCGCCCTCAACAACCAGTTCTGGAGCACCGATCTCGACCGGCCGATGGCCAACCTGCCAGTCGTGATCTTCCAGTTCGCGATGAGCCCTTATGCCGACTGGCAACGACTCGCCTGGGCCGGCGCGTTGCTGATCACCGCGGCGATCCTCGTGCTCAATATCGGCGCGCGCCTGTTCGCGTCATGGAGCGGCCTCGAAAAATGAGCGTCTCATTGGCATCGACAACCCCCCCGCGCTCGGATACGCCGGCCCAACCCGGCGAAAGCGCCACCGTGACCCCGTTTCCGGTCAAGGTGCAAATCCGCAATGTCGGCTTTCACTACGGCAAGTTTGAGGCGTTGAAGAGCGTCTCGCTGCCGTTGCACGACCGGCGGGTGACCGCGTTTATCGGCCCGTCCGGATGCGGCAAATCGACGTTGCTGCGCATCCTCAACCGGATCTACGAGCTGTATCCGAACCAGACGGCGACCGGCGAGGTGCTGGTCGACGGGCAGAACATCCTGTCGCCGGGCCTCGACCTCAACCTGGTGCGCGCCAAGATCGGCATGGTGTTCCAGAAGCCGACGCCGTTCCCGATGTCGATCCACGACAACATCGCCTTTGGCATCAGGCTGTACGAGCGCCTGCCGAAGTCGGAACTCGACGACCGGATCGAATCGGCGCTGCGGCGCGCCGCGCTGTGGGACGAGGTCAAGGGCAAGCTCCGGCAGAGCGGGCTCGGGCTTTCGGGCGGTCAGCAGCAGCGGCTGTGCATTGCGCGGGCCATCGCGGTGCAGCCCGAGGTGCTGCTGCTCGACGAACCGGCTTCGGCCCTCGACCCGATCTCGACCCAGCGGATCGAAGAGCTGATCGCGGAGTTGAAGAGCGACTATTGCATCGCCATCGTCACGCACAACATGCAGCAAGCCGCGCGCAGCTCCGACTATACCGCCTTTATGTATCTCGGCGAGCTGATCGAATTCGACGAAACCGAACGCATCTTCACCCACCCCCGGGAAAAGCGCACCGAGGATTACATTACCGGCCGGTTCGGCTAGGGGATCGGAAGGAGGTGGGTATGGCAGCCGAGCACATCATCAAGAGCTACGACGAGGAATTGGCGCGGCTCAACAAGACGATCGTCGAGATGGGCGGGCTCGCCGAGAGCCAGCTTGCCGCGGCGATCGAGGCCGTCGCCAAGCGCGACAGCGAGCTTGCCGCGCGGGTCGTCGAAGGCGACGCCGCGGTGGATGAGCTCCAGCGCGAGCTCGATAATTTGGCGATACGTCTGCTGGCGCTGCGCCAGCCGATGGCGCGCGATCTCCGGGAAATCTTCGCTGCGCTGAAAATCGGCGCCGACCTGGAACGCATCTGCGACTACGCGGCCAATGTCGCCAAGCGCTCGATTGCCTTGGCGCAGACGCCGCCAATCCAGCCGGTTCACGCGCTGCCGCGCATGGGAGCGTTGGCGCTGGCGCTGGTCAAGGATGTGATCGATGCCTATGTCGAGCGCAACGCCGAGAAGGCGCTCGACGTTTGGCGCCGCGACGAAGAGCTCGACGAGATGTACTCGAGCCTGTTCCGCGAATTCCTCACCTACATGATGGAAGACCCGCGCAACATCGGCGCCTGTACCCACTTGTTGTTTATGGCGAAAAACATCGAGCGCATCGGCGACCACGCCACCAACATTTCCGAAGACCTCTATTACCTGGTGCATGGAAGGGCGCTGACGGAGGCCCGTCCCAAGGGCGACAAGTCGAGCCTCGAGGTCGTCGCCCCCGACCGCAACGGCGCTCGGTAGCGGGAGGACGCATGAAGCCGATGGTGCTGATCGTCGAAGACGAAGCGCCGCTCGTCACGCTGCTGCGCTACAACCTGGAAAAGGAGGGTTTTGCGGTTGCTTCCGCCGCCGACGGCGAGGAGGCGATGCTGCAGATCGCCGAAAACAAGCCCGACGCGGTGCTGCTCGACTGGATGCTGCCGCTCGTCTCGGGTCTCGAAGTGTGCCGCCAGATCCGCCGCTCGCCGGCGACCCGAGCGCTGCCGATCATCCTGTTGACTGCGCGCGGCGAGGAAACCGACCGGGTTCGCGGGCTCGACAGCGGCGCGGACGATTACATCGTCAAACCGTTCAGTCCGAGCGAGCTGGTTGCGCGGCTGCGTGCGGTGATCCGGCGGGCCCAGCCAAGCGCGGTCGAAGACACGCTGAGCTATGCCGATGTCGCGATGGATCTCGCCGCGCACCGCGTCTCGCGCGGCGGCCGCGCCGTTCATCTGGGGCCGACCGAGTTCCGGCTGCTGCACCATTTCCTGCTGAACCCGGGGCGCGTGTTCTCGCGCGAGCACCTGCTCGACCGGGTCTGGGGACCGCATGCCGAGGTCGAGATGCGCACCGTCGACGTGCATATCCGCCGCCTGCGCAAGGCGCTCAACATCGACGGCTGCCGCGATCTGGTGCGCACGGTGCGCTCGGTCGGCTACGCGCTCGACCACGTCGGCTGACGGTCAGCGCACCAGCCGCCCGGTCAAATCGGCCTCGAACGCGGCCAGGTCCTCCGCCGCGAAGTAGTTGATATCCCCCGGGGTTGCCAGCGCGACCGCGCCGGCATAAGCCGCGAGCCTGATTGCCCGGTCGAGATCGCCGTCGAGCAGCCCGTGAATCAGTCCGCCGACAAACGAGTCGCCGGCGCCGATGCGGTCGACGATCTCGACCGGGTAGCGCGGTGCGTAGCGGAACGTGCCGCGGCTGAGCAGGATGTCGCCGGTTTCGGTGTCCGGGCTGCGGGTCAGCGCGACCAGCGGCATCCCGTAACGGGCGGCGATCGCTTCGGCGAGCGGCTCGCCGGCCTGGGCAAAGCCCAGCACGTGCTGCGCATCGCGCTCGGCCACGACAAAGAGCTCCAGGTGCGGCGCCACTTCGGCTAGCACCGCCTCGGCTTCCGCCGTCGTCGTCAAGGTAGCACGGTAATTCAGGTCATAAGACAGCGGCGTGCCGGCGCGGCCGGCCAGCGCGGCGACCTCGAGCACGAGCGCCTTGCAGGTCGCGCTCAGCGCCGGCGTGATGCCCGAGAGGTGGATGCGCCGGCTCGCCGCCACCAGCGCCGGCCAGTCGACGTCGTCCAGCCGCATCCCCG
>JAFAWI010000715.1 GCA_019241915.1 Alphaproteobacteria bacterium | reverse complement strand
GCTGACCGACGATGTCTGGGTCGTGGCGCCGGAGATGGAGCAGAGCGGCGCGTCGCACTCGCTGACGACGCGCCGGCCGCTGCGCATGGTCGAGCTGGGCGGCAACCGCTACCACGTCGACGGCACGCCGACAGATTGCGTGCTGCTGGCGCTGAAGCGGTTGCTGCGCGACAAGCCGCCGACACTGGTGCTGTCCGGCATCAACGGTGGCGGCAACATCGCCGAAGACATGACCTACTCCGGCACCGTCGCCGCGGCGATGGAGGCGACCTTGTTCGGCGTGCCGGCGATTGCGTTGAGCCAGGACTACAAGGACGGCGCGATCTCGTTTTCCAGCGCCGAGGCGTTTTGCGCCGACGCCATCCGCCGCATCGTCAACGCGGTCCAAAACTGGCCCAACGACACGTTTTTCAACGTCAACTTTCCCCCGGCCGCGCCCGGCGACGTGCGCGGCTTCGCGGTCACTCATCAGGGCAAGCGCGTGCTTGGCGACAACCTGATGGTGGGGACCGATCCGCGCGGACGGCCCTTCTACTGGATCGGCCCCGCAAAACCCGAAGGCGGTGCGACCCCCGGCAGCGACCTGTGCGCGATGGAGGAGAACCGCGTGTCGATTACCCCGATCCACCTCAACCTGACGAATGTCCCGGTCGTCGAGACGCTGCGACAGGCATTCGAATGAACGGCATCGAATTGATGGGCGGCGAGACCGCCCAGCTGAACCGCAAGGTGCGGCTCATCATGGAGCTGCGCCACGCCGGCATCGCCGATTCGCGCGTGCTCGGCGCGATCGAGAAGACGCCGCGCGAGCTGTTTGTGCCGCCGCAGTTTCAGGATCAGGCTTACGAGAACGTCGCGCTGCCGATCGGCCATGGCCAAACGATCAGCCAGCCCTATGTGGTGGCATTGATGACCGAGCGGCTTGACCTGGCCGGGCGCGAGAAGGTGCTGGAGATCGGCACCGGCTCGGGCTACCAGGCGGCGATCCTGGCCCGCCTGGCGCGGCGCGTCTTTACCATCGAGCGCCATCGGCCGCTGGTGCCCGAGGCGGAGCGGCGTTTCGCGACGCTGCGCCTCGGCAATATCGTGACCCGCTTTGGCGACGGCACCAAGGCATGGCCCGAACAGGCGCCGTTCGACCGCATCGTCGCCACCGCGGCGGCGCCGGACGTTCCGCCGGTGCTGTGCGACCAGCTGGCGGCCGGCGGGGTGCTGGTGATGCCGGTCGGGCCGGAATACCACGACCAGCAGCTCGTCAGGGTACGCCGCACCGAATCGGGCTTCGCGACCGAAGAGCTCGCGTGGGTGCGGTTCGTGCCGCTGGTCCCCGGTTTGCCGCGGCCCGGTGCGGAAACCGCCGCTCGCCAGTTTTCGGATGATTTTGCCCCTGCGGAATCCGCTATAGAGTGAGCGGGTGACTTTGCGCGACGGGGAACGCGCAAGGGGGGAGCGATGGACATCGGACCGAACCGCCGGCGCGCCGCCGCCGCTCGTGCCGTCGTTGCTGCGTTGCTGACAGCCGCTCTCGGTGCCTGCGCCGACCAGAGCAGCCCGGCACCGGTTTATATCCGCAACGCCGGTTCGGGGCCGCCGGCGTCGCCGTTTGCGCCGCAGCCGGCGCCGCCGCGGCTCGTGGTGATCGTCAAGCAGGGGCAGACGCTCAACGCACTTGCCCATTTCTACCATGTGCGGCCATCGCAGATCGTCGCCGCGAACGACCTCAAGCCGCCCTACGAGCTCAGGGCCGGAATGCGGCTGATCGTACCGGCAGGCGATGCGCCACCCGCGGCGGTCGCGTCGGCGGTGCGGCCGGCGCCGATCGTACCCCCGGCCGCAGTCGCGCCGACTCCGCTGCCGCCGCCGAAGTCAGAGACGCCGGCCCCCGCGGCGCGGGCCGCCGCACCGCCGGCTGTCCCGCCGGACGCATCCAACGCTCCCGCTGCCGCCGACGCCAATGTCATCCCGCTCGACGGGGCGGTGCCGAAGCAGAATGCGGCGGCGGCCGGGGTCCCGCCGGTGCTGCCGCCGCGCAACGCTGCGGCGGCGCTGCCGCTGCCCGGCGAAGCGTCGATCGATTGGGGCTCGGCCGATGCCGCGAGGGGTGCGGCCGGCGGCCGCTTTCCGTGGCCGGTGCGTGGCCGCATTCTTGCCAGCTACGGCAGCACCGCCGGGGGCAGCCGCAACGAGGGCATCAACATCGGCGCGCCGCGCGGCACCCCGGTGCATGCGATCGACACCGGCACCGTCGCCTATGTCGGCAACGAGGTGAAAGGCTTTGGCAACCTGGTGCTGATCAAGCACGCCAACGGCTGGATCTCGGCCTATGCCCATCTCGACCAGCCCGACGTCAAGGTCGGCGACAAGATCGCCTCGGGGGAGGTTGTCGGCCGGGTCGGCGACAGCGGCGGGGTCGGCGAACCGCAACTGCACTTCGAGCTGCGCCGCGGCAAGAAGCCGGTCGATCCAAAGGAATTTCTCGCCCCTGCACCGAGCGCCGGCCGCGCTGGCCAGAACCAGGCAGGCTGAACCGGCTTCCAGCGCCTCAGCCGAGCGTCTTGCCGAGCCGGCCTGACAGGTCCTGGATGTATTGCCAGGCGACGCGGCCGGAGCGGGCGCCGCGGGTGATCGACCACTCGTTGGCCTCGGCCCTGAGCTGATCGTCGGCGATATCGAGCCCGTAATGCGCGGCGTAGCCGCGCACGATCGCCAGATAGGTATCCTGGTCGACGTTGTGGAAACCGAGCCACAACCCAAAGCGATCCGACAGCGAGACGCTCTCCTCGACCGCCTCGCCGGGGTTGATCGCGGTCGAGCGCTCGTTCTCGATCATGTCGCGCGGCATCAGATGGCGGCGGTTTGAGGTGGCGTAGAGCACCACATTTGACGGCCGCCCTTCGATGCCGCCCTCCAATACCGCCTTCAGCGATTTGTAGCTGGTGTCCTGCTTCTCGAACGACAGGTCGTCGCAGAACAAGAGGCAGCGCCGCGCGCTGCCGCGCAGCAGCGACAACAGCCGCGGCAGGCTCGGGATGTCCTCGCGGTGGATCTCGATCAGCGCCAGCGCCTGGGGCGTCTGCCGGTTGATCGCGGCGTGCGCCGCCTTGACGAGCGCGCTCTTGCCGGTGCCGCGTGCGCCCCACAGCAGCACGTTGTTGGCCGGCAGCCCGGCGGCGAAACGCTCGGTGTTGGCGAGCAGAATGTCGCGCACGCGGTCGATGCCGCGCAGCAGCCCGATATCGACGCGGTTGACCTCGCGCACCGGTTCGAGCCATTCGCCCTCGGCATGCCAGATAAAGGCGTCGGCGGTGGTGAGAT
>JAFAWI010000527.1 GCA_019241915.1 Alphaproteobacteria bacterium | reverse complement strand
TGCGATCGCACCCGCCGCGCCGGGAAAGCCGCGCACCAGCACATCCGACATGAACGGACCGAGCTGCCGCGGCGCCAAGTTCACCACCGCCGCCACCTGTGGCCCCAACAGCCTGTCGAGCAAGCCGTTCGTGGTGAAGCTGCGCCGACGGATGTCCGACGCCACGCCTGGCGCCGACACCCGATCCGCAGCGGGCCGGCGGGCCGGCGCGCCCTACGGAAACGGCTGGGCGCCGACGACGGGGGCGACGCGGCGACAGCCGCGAGGGTCTCCAAAGGGATGGCCATCGCCGCATGATAACGCCGGCGGCCGCACATAGGAAAAGGCCGCGCCTACGAGCGCGGCCTTTGTTTTGCGATCTCGCCCGCTCTGCAGGCGGAGCAGGCGAGGATGGGCGACAGCTATTTCGCGGCGGCGGCGACGACGGTCGCCGACGGCACCGACTTGCAGGTGAAGGCGCGCAACTCGTCGAGGCCCTCGGTGGTGCGGCGCTGCAGCACCTCGCTGGCCTCGGCGCCGGCTTTCGCGGCGAGCGCAGCGACTTCGCGGCCATGCGCCAGGCCCTTGTCGATCATCTTCTTGGTGTACTCGGTCTGCTTGGCGATGCGGTCCTCGGCCGATACCGGCTGCGCCATCTCGCGAACCCAGCTCGACAGATCTTCGAGCGTCTGCTGGGTCAATTCGATCTGCCGCTTGGCGACCGCATGGACGCCCTCGACGGCCACCTGATTGGCTTGGCTGAAAGCCTCGATGTTGCGTCGCTGCGCGGCCCATACCGCCTCGACGTCGAGCGGGCGCAGGCGAAGGTCGGCAAAAATCTTGGTCAGATCGAAATCGAAGATGCTGGAGCGGGCATCGGACATGGTGCGGGTTCCGGAGTGAGGAAGGGGCGTTGTGCGCTGCACAATTGCCTATATGGAACGCACGTCGATGATCGTCAAGGCTTATTATTTTGCAGTGCACAAAAATGTTGCCGCGAACGCCGGTTTCTTAAGCGAGAGCCTGACTTTCTTCGGCTGGCGGCGGGGTTCGGCCGACCGGCAAGCAACGCTCGATATTGCGCAGACGGCGGTCCAGCGCCGCCATAGTCGGCGCGAGATCGGGGCTGTCGTCGGACGCCCAGGTTTGCATTGCAGCAATATAGGCGGCAGCGGTGAGTTTGACCGCGACGGCGCCGGTCAATCCTCGGGTCCGAATGCCCGCCGCCTCCAGCGTCAGTCGCATCGAACACAGCAAGGCGCCGCCGGCACCGAGCGCGGACAATGGGTCGAACGGAAGATCGCGGCGCAGCGACGCCAGCGCTGGGCGGTAAGCGCTGAGCGCGTCAAAGCGTCGCATCAACAAATCGAAGATCCGGTCGCGCGGGCGCTCGCCCGGCTCGGCGAGCGCCGGCTGCGCCAAGACGATCTCGTCGGTATGGCGGATGAGACCGCACAGGATCGCGCGCGGCGACCGGTAGTGGCGGTAGACCTGCAAGACCGAGAGGCCGGCTTCAGCCGCCACCGCGGCGAGAGACACGCTGCGCCAGCCTCGTGCGGCGATCAGCGCCATCGCCGCGGCGATGATGCGGTCGCGCTCGGGCAGCCCGGCACGGCTGCTGCCCCTCGCGGCGGCGCGGCGGCGGGTCGCGGCCACAGCCTCAGCCCGCCAATTCGCGCGAGCGCCGCGTTGCCGCGGCGACGGCGCGATCCATCAAGCCGGCCAGCCCGCCTTCGCCCATCAGCACATCGAGCGCGGCGCGGGTGGTGCCGCCGGGGCTCGTGACATTCTCGCGCAAGCGCGCCGGGCTCTCCGGCGACACGCGCGCCAGCTCCCCTGCCCCGGCTATCGTCGCGCGCGCGAGCCGCAGCGCCAGTTCGCTCGGCAAGCCGGCTTTCTCACCGGCTGCGGCCAGCGTCTCGATCAACAGGAACACATAGGCGGGGCCGCTGCCCGACACGGCGGTCACCGGATCGAGCAGTGCTTCATCCTCAACCCAGGCGGTTTCGCCGATCGCCGCGAGCAGCGCGTCGCACAGCGCCCGCTGCGCTGCCGACACCGCGCTGTTGGCACAAGCGACGCTGATCGCGCGGCCGATCGCGGCCGGCGTGTTCGGCATCACCCGGACGATAGCCGCATCGCCGAGGCCGCGCTGCAGCACGGCCACGGTGGTGCCGGCGGCGATCGACATGAACACCGTCTGCGGACGGACGAAGCGCCGATAATCCGGCAAAATACCGGCGATGCCCTGCGGCTTGACCGCGAAGACCACCGCATCGGCAACAAGGGCCGCCGGCAGATCGCCCGGCCCGCGGAACACCGCAACCTGCGGCGCGCCCGTGAAACCCGCCGGCGCGCCGGCGGGTTCGACGGCGACAAAGCGCTCGGCAGCGGCACCCTTCAGCCACCCGCGCAGCATCGCCGATCCCATCTGACCGCAGCCCACCAGCACGACGGTGCCCGCACTCATCGAGCCATTTCCCGCTCAGGCTTCGCCGATCGGGTCGATCATCGCCGCCGCCATCGCCTCGTCCGGCGGCTTTCCGCCCCACACGACAAGCTGAAATGCGGGATAGAAGCGCTCACATTCCGAGACCGCGATATCAACCAAATCCTCGATCTGCTCGCTGCCGATCGACGACAGCCCGCGCATCAGCACCGCGTAGCGGAACGACGGCGAATTGTCGCCGGCGGCCAAGTCGAAATGTCCCAGCCACAACCGCTCGTTGGCGAGCGCCAGCAGCTCGTAAAGCACCGAACGGCGCCGCTTCGGCACCTTCATGTCAAAGCCGCACGAAAAGTGCAGCGCGGTCAGCTCCTCCTGCCACAGGAAGTACAGCCGGTAGTCACACCAGCGGCCGGGAATTTCGACGACCAGCTCGTCCTCGCCGGCACGGTCGTGCGCCCAATCGTTGGCGATGACGATTTCCTCGACCAGATCGATCGGGTTGCCGACATGCGGCCGACTTTCTTCAAAGGACAGGGAGGTCATCGCACGCTCCTCCGGACCGGCAGCGATAAGGCCCGCGGCGACGGCCCGTTTAAACAACTTTGCGGCGGGTGTAACGGAAATTCCCGCATCGCCCGCTTCTCCGGCAATTGACCGGGTCACGCTGCCAAAGCCCTGTGACAGTGGCAAGACAACATTTAGCGCATGGTGCCGTAAGCACCACGAAACCTAGCCGGTTGGCGATTTCCCTCGAAGCCGCCGCGGCGGCGCACCGGCGGTCTCGGCGAGACGAGATTCGAGCTCGGCGAGACGCGCCAGCAGAATGTCCTGCTCCTCGCGCGCCTTGGCGGCCATCGCCTTGACCGCCTCGAACTCCTCTCGGCTGACCAAGTCCATGCCGGCGAGCACCCGTTCCAGCTGATCGCGCAGCCGCGCCTCGATCTCGCCGCGCACGCCCGACAACGCGCCGACCGCGCCGTTGGCGACGCGCGCAATATCGTCAAAAAACCGGTTCTGGCTTTGCATTGTCGTCCCCGCACCCGCCGCGGTTGCTGCGTTCCCTCAGATATGGTGTCGCGGCGCCGCGCTCAAGCGCTGTCCTTTGCGCCTGGCGCCCCTTCCACCATGCTGGGCATGGTCCCCTCCCCCGCACAACGGGGAGGGGCCGCTGACGGGGAAGCGGGCTACTCCGCCGCTTCCTTTTTGCCGGCGCGCTCGGCATGGCGATCGATTGCCTTCTGGATCGCCGCAGCGGCCTGGCCGCCAAACTCGACGTGACGCTCGGTCGCGTAATTGTAGCTCTCGACGAGGAGCTCGCGGCTCTGCTGGAACTTGGGGTGGACAAAACGCGCCATCAGCTCGTAATGCCGCTTGGTCGCCTCCCAGTCGGCCCAGTTCTGCGCCAGTTCGCAGAGCACGCCAAACCCGCCCGACCCCTTCATCAGGCGGTCGACATAGGCGACCGCATCGTCCGGGGTGCCGATGCAGGCAGTGCCGGTCTCGATCAGCCACTCGATCGGGTCGCCGACATCGCCCGGGATAATCGGGAAGGTCGCAACGTCGCGGAAGTACTGAGCGAACTGCTTGACCCCGAATTCGACGTTCTTGCGCGCCTGCTCGCGGGTCTCGGCGACGTGAAAGAAGCCGACGACGCGCCAGTCGCGGCGGTTCGGCGTGTGGCCGTTGGCGCGCGCGGTCTCCTCGTAAAGGTTCCAGTTGGCGGTGTGGCGCTCCATCTGCGCCGGCGCGGTGCCGCCGATCGACAGCATCCCGACACCGTAGCGGCCGGCGAGCACACCGCCCGACGGCGAGCGCGCCGCGGCGACCGCGAGCTCCATGGTCGGCCGCGTATACGGACGCAGCTGCAGCTTGGCGTCGGTGATGTTGAACCAGTCGGTCTTCTGGTTGACCACCTCGCCCTTCATCAGGCGGACGACGATGTCGAACGACTCTTCCATCATCACGCGCTGGTCGCCGGGATCGATGCCGATCTTCAGCGCGTCGTGCACCAGCGCGCCGGGGCCGACGCCGAACATCGCGCGGCCGCGCGTCATGTGGTCGAGCTGGACCATGCGGTCGGCGAGCATGAACGGGTTGTGGTAGGGCAGCGAGACGACACCGGTGCCGAGCCGGATGTGTTTGGTGCGCTGGGCCGCGGCGGCGATGAACATCTCGGGGCAGGCGATGATCTCGAACCCGCCCGAATGGTGCTCGCCGATCCACGCCTCGTGGTAGTTGAGCCGGTCGAGATGCTCGATCAGCTCGAGGTCCCGCTCCATCGACAGGGTCGGGTTCTCGTCATGGTTATGAAACGGCGCGAGAAAGATGCCGCTGCGCAGATAAGGCTCGTTCATGCCGCTACTCCTGGGACGAAATCGGCCCTTGGCCAATCGTCGGCGATTGCGCCCGGTTCCGGCAAGCGCTTTCCCCGCCGGCCGGCTCTGCGTCCCGCGCCGAAGCGGCCGCCGCCGGTCGGGCACGCGCCGATGCGGCTTTCCGCCAATAACAGGAGGTCGACCTCCTGTTAACCTCCTGTTATGGCCCTCGATAACAGGAGGCGCGATCTTCTGTTTTGAACGCGGCGCCTGGCGCTATCGGCAGCAACCGATGGCGCGGGATTTTTGCGGGGCGATTGGAGCCTACGACGCAATTGTGGCGATTTTACCGGCCATCGCGCCTCCATCCCGCGTGCGCGGCGGCTTGAAGGAAGGCCGGTTGCCGATGAGGCGGTCCGGCTAGGTCGGGATGCGCACCGGCAGCGCGCGGATGCCGTGGATGAAGTTGGAATAAAGACGTTTCGGCGGCCCGACGACCTCGACAACCGGATAGCGCGGCAGCAGCTCCTCCCACAAGATGCGGAGCTGCAATTCGGCCAGCCGGTTGCCGACGCAGCGGTGGATGCCAAAGCCGAACGACAGGTGCTGGCGCGCGCGCGGGCGATCGACGACGAGCCGGTCCGGCTCCGCGATCGCGTCGGGATCGCGGTTGCCCGAGACGTACCAGATGACGACCTTGTCGCCCTTGGCGATCTTTTTCCCGCCCAGCTCGGTGTCTTCCTTGGCGGTGCGCCGCATGTGGATGACCGGCGTCACGTAGCGGATGATCTCGGAGACGGCGTTGGGGATCAGGGCCGGGTCGTCGCGCAGCTTCCGGTACTCCGCGGGGTGCTCGTTCAGCGCCATCAACCCGCCGGTCATCGTGTTGCGCGTCGTGTCGTTGCCGCCGACGATCAGCAGCGCCAACGTGCCCATGAATTCGCGGATCGGCATGCCCTGTGTCGCCTCGCCGTGCGCCAGCATCGACAACAGGTCGAATTTGGGCGGCTGCGCGGCGCGCTCGTTGAATAGCTTGCCGAGCGCCTGCGCCATCCGGCTCAGCTCGGCAAACCTCTCCTCCTCGGAATGCACCGGCGAATCGGGTGCATTGACATTGCAGATCGCGACATCGGACCAATAGGTCAGCTGGCGCCGGTCGTCCCACGGGTAGTCGAACAGCGTGGCGAGCATCATCGTCGTCAGTTCGACCGAGACGCGGTCGACCCAGTCGAACGTTTCGCCGCGCGGCAGTCCTTCGAGCACGCGGATCGTGCGCTCGCGGATGACACCTTCCATGTTGGCGAGATTGGCCGGCGCGACGACGGGGCTCACCACCTTGCGCTGGTCGTCGTGCTTGGGCGGATCCATGCGGATAAAGCTGGGCCGGTCCATGTCCTTGGGCTGATCCTCGATCTGGATGCCGCCCAATTCGGATGCGGAGGAATAAACCTGATGGTTCACCTCCACCTGCATGATGTCCTTGTACCTGGTGACGGCCCAATAGGGCCCGTACCGGCTCTCCGGGCAATAATGAACCGGGTCGTCGCGCCGCAGCCGGGCGAAATACGGGTACCAGGTGTCGTCCTGATAGAGCTGCGGATCGCTGACGTCGATGCGGTCGAGCGGGATGTTTTGGGCGGCGGAATGAACAGCGTCGTCGAGGGGTGGGCTCATCGATCGGCTCCGGTTCGCTGTTGTCCCTAGTGTTGTCCCTCTGGCAGCCGGACGACGAGACCGTCGAGCGCGTCGCTGACCGCGATCTGGCACGACAGCCGCGAGTTGGGCCGGGCCAGCGCGGCAAAGCTCAGCATGCTCGCCTCCTGCGACCCGGACTCCGGCACCCCGGTGCGGTCGAGCCAAGTCTCGTCGACATAGACATGACAGGTGGCGCAGGCGCACTCGCCGCCGCAATCGGCATCGATGCCGGGGATGTTGTTGTCGACCGCGCCGCGCATCACCGACAAGCCGGGCGGCACCTCGACCCGGTGCTCGCGGCCGCCGTGCTCGACATAGGTGATTTTTGCCATCGCGCGCGCACCTCTTCCGGCGCCGACCACGCCACGATGCGCCGACGGGGGCGTATTGGCAAGGCGAGCGCGGCCCCGGCGTCAGCCGGGCGCGTCGAAGCCGCGGCGGTAGCTGAGCGCTTCGGCGATGTGGCGGCGGGCGACGGTGGCGGCGCCGTCGAGATCGGCAAGGGTGCGGGCGACGCGCAGCACGCGGTGGTAGCCGCGTGCCGACAGACGCAACCGCTCGGCGGCGCGCGCCATCAGCGTGCGGCCGGCTTCCTCCGGCGTGGCGATCCGGTCGAGCAGCTCGCCGTCGGCCTCGGCATTGGTGCGGACCCGGCGGTCGGCCGGGAGCTTGGCGTAGCGCGCGGTCTGCCGCGCACGCGCGGCGGCGACACGTTCGGCGACGTCGGCGCTCGCTTCGGCCGGCGGCGGCAGCGCGAGGTCGGCGGGCGACACCGCCGGCACGTCGATCGTCAGGTCGATGCGGTCGAGCAGCGGTCCCGACAGCTTGGCCTGATATTCCTGCGCGCAGCGCGGCGCGCGGCCGCAGGCGCGGCCCGGCTCGGACAGCCAGCCGCAACGGCACGGGTTCATCGCCGCAACCAGCTGGATGCGCGCCGGATAGGTGACATGGCCGTTAGCGCGGGCGACGCTGACCCGGCCGGTTTCGAGCGGCTGGCGCAGCGCCTCCAGCGCGGCCCGGTGGAACTCCGGCAGCTCGTCGAGGAACAGCACGCCCTGATGCGCCAGTGAGATTTCGCCGGGACGCGGGCGGATGCCGCCGCCGACCAGCGCCGGCAGCGAGGCCGAATGGTGCGGGTCGCGAAACGGGCGCTCGCGCAGCAGCGCGCCGCCGC
Source organism: Alphaproteobacteria bacterium (assembly GCA_019241915.1). Classification (GTDB taxonomy): domain Bacteria; phylum Pseudomonadota; class Alphaproteobacteria; order ATCC43930; family CGMCC-115725; genus DATARH01. Next base: position 2,020 of record JAFAWI010000527.1, on the reverse strand, counting down.
GCAGGCCGCCGGCGACCGACTGGATCATGCCCAGTTCGAGCGCTTCGGCCGGTTCGAGCGGCGGCAGAATGCCGGGGAGCCGCGCCGCGAGCATCGACTTGCCGGAACCCGGCGGGCCGATCATCAACAGGTTGTGCGCGCCGGCGGCGGCGATCTCCAGCGCGCGCTTGGCGCTTTCCTGGCCCTTGACGTCCTTGAGGTCGAGCCCGGCGCCGCGCGGCGGGGCGAGCTTTGCCTCGGGCGGCGGCAGCAGCTGGGTGCCCTTGAAGTGGTTGACGATCGACAGCAGCGTCGGCGCCGCGACGATCTCGACCTCGCCGGCCCACGCCGCCTCGCCGCCGCAGGCCAGCGGGCAGATGATGCCGATGTCGCGCCCCGAGGCGGCGAGCGCGGCGAGCAGCACCCCGGCGACCCCGGTCAGCGAGCCGTCGAGCGCCAGCTCGCCGACCGCGAGATAGCCGGCGATCTCGTCCTGCGGCAGCACGTCCATCGCCGCGAGGAGCCCCAGCGCGATCGGCAGGTCGAAGTGACTGCCTTCCTTCACCACATCGGCCGGGGCGAGATTGACCGTGATGTGGCGCGGCGGCAGCGCGAGGCCGAGCGCGGCCAGCGCCCCCCTCACCCGCTCGCGCGATTCGGCGACCGCCTTGTCGGGCAGGCCGACGACGTGAAATGCCGGCAGCCCGGGGACAAACGTCACCTGCGCCTCGACGTCGATCACCTCGACGCCGTGAAAGGCCACCGTGCGGATGCGCGCGACCATTGGCCCGGCTCGCCTCCTTCTACCGCAAGTTTAATGGCTTCTGCGGGCGGGGCGGCGATGAAAATGCGCAGCTTTGCGTGCCGGGTGCGGCGCCGCCTAGAACTGTCCCTTTTTCAGCCGGTAGATGTCGGGGTTGGCGCTGTCCATGACGTAGGACAGAAACAGCGCGGTCTGCGTCTGCGGTTTGTCCTTTTCCTTGTCCTTCTCGCCCTTGACGTCTTTTTCGGCCGGAGCCTGCGCCGAGAGCAGCCGCAACAAGGTCGTGTGCTTGTCGGCATCCTGGCCCTGAAAGACAATGATGCCGCCGTCGGGCGCGCGGGCGTTGGTGACGACGGTGGACGGTTCGTACCCTTCCTCGCTAAAGAGCTGGCGCAGCTGGTTGGCGGCGGCGACCACCATCTCGGGTTTGGCCTGCGGGTCGGCCGGGGTGCCCCAGACGATGTTGACCTGGATCAGCTTTTTGCTGGCATAACCGAAAATGTAGGAGACGCGGGCGATTCCGGCGCGCTCGATCAGCTCGGGCACCGCAATGTTGACAATCGCGGTTTTTTCGCTCGGGTTGGTTTCGGCTTTGAGCTTGTCGCCCGGGATTTTGAAATCGGCGACGATCGCGCTCTTCACCTCGGCTTCGCTCATGCCCCATTTGGCGCTGCGAAACCCGTCGACCCGGACATGCTCGGCAGGAGCGGCGGGGGCGGCCGGCGCGGCGCTTGACGTGCCGGGCGCGGTCTGGCCCGAGGGGGCGGGCTGCGCCCGCGCCGCAAGCGGCGCCACCAAAGAGGCGGCGACGCCCGCCGCGACAAGAAATTTGATCATCCGGCCTCGCCCGTTCGATGCAATGCGGCGCACGAACCCGGCGCCGGCCCGGTTCTAGCGAAAGCGCGGGCGTGCAACAACCCTTGGCCGCTGGGCCCCGCAGCTGGGACCCGCAGCGCCAAAAGCCGGGGCGCGCCGACGACCGCCGCACCGGTTCCGCGGTACGCAAAACTCATCTAGTCTTTTCCCGCCCGCGCAACGGGCGGCATGACGGAGGGATGGCCGAGCGGTCGAAGGCGCACGCCTGGAAAGTGTGTATACGGGAAACCGTATCGTGGGTTCGAATCCCACTCCCTCCGCCAGCGCTCTCCCGATGCCTGCCGCGCGGTGCCAATGTTTCACCCTCCGGGAGAAGCGGTCAGTTCAGGTCGACGTAGCTGCGGTAATAGGTGTCGCAACCGGGGCGGAGCCACGAGGCCAAGGTAACCGGGCAGCCGAGAT
>JAFAWI010000300.1 GCA_019241915.1 Alphaproteobacteria bacterium | reverse complement strand
AAGGACATGGCGCTGATCCGCCAGTCGCGGCTGTCGGTGTGCCCGGTGAGCGACAACGAATGGGCCGTCGTCTGCAAGATGGCGGGGATCGAGGCTTAAGCGGCGGCGGCGCTTGCGGCGGCGTCCGGGCGCCTATGCATCAGCCGTTCGCGGCGCGGAGGAGTGGGTCCCGGCCTGCGCCGGGATGACGATGAGAAATTGCGCCTCCGCGCGTGCTGCGCCATATCTGAAACTAATGGCACGGTAGTCCCGGGAGGAGACGAGGATGTCCGACCGCAGTGTGATTCCGCTTTCGGCGCAGCCCAAGATGGGCAAGTTCGACGAGGCCGAATATTTCCGCCGCTACGAGGAGTCGATCGACGATCCGAACCGGTTCTGGGGGCGCGAGGGGAAGCGGCTCGACTGGATCAAGCCCTACACCAAGGTGATGAACGCGTCGTACGACGGCGACGTGTCGATCAAATGGTACGAGGACGGCACGCTCAACGCGTCGGCCAACTGCATCGACCGCCACCTCGCGACAAAAGGCGACCAGACCGCGATCCTCTGGGAAGGCGACGACCCGGCCGAGGACCGCAAGATCACCTACCGCGAGTTGCACGAAGGCGTCTGCCGCCTCGCCAATGTCCTGAAGTCGCGCGGCGTCAAGAAGGGCGACCGCGTCACGATCTACATGCCGATGATCCCCGAGGCGGCGTTTGCGATGCTCGCCTGCGCGCGGATCGGCGCGATCCATTCGGTGGTGTTTGGCGGGTTCTCGCCGGACAGTCTCGCCGGGCGCATCGAGGATTGCCGCTCGACCGTGCTGATCACCGCCGACGAGGGGCTGCGCGGCAGCCGCAAGGTGCCGCTCAAGCGCAATGCCGATGCGGCGATGGCGTCGTGCCCGGTCCGGGTCGAGACCTGCATTGTCGTCAAACGCACCGGCGGCGCGATCGAGTGGGAGCCGGGCCGCGACGTCTGGTATCACGAGGCCTGCGCCGCCGCCTCGCCCGACTGCCCGCCCGAGGAGATGGCGGCCGAAGACCCGCTTTTCATCCTCTACACCTCGGGCTCGACCGGAAAGCCCAAGGGCGTGCTGCACACGACCGGTGGGTATCTCGTCTACACCTCGATGACGCACGAATACGTTTTCGACTACCGGGCGGGCGAAACCTATTGGTGCACAGCCGATGTCGGCTGGGTTACCGGGCACAGCTACATCGTCTACGGACCGCTCGCCAATGGCGCCACCACGCTGATGTTCGAGGGGGTGCCGAACTGGCCCGACCCGTCGCGCTTCTGGCAGGTCTGCGACAAGCACAAAGTGTCGATCTTTTACACCGCGCCGACCGCGATCCGCGCGCTGATGCGCGAGGGCGAGGATTACGTCCGCCAGGCGAGCCGCAAGTCGATCCGGCTGCTCGGCACGGTCGGCGAGCCGATCAATCCGGAAGCCTGGCTCTGGTACTACGACAATGTCGGCGACCGGCGCTGCCCGATCGTCGACACCTGGTGGCAGACCGAAACCGGCGGCATCCTGATCTCGCCGCTGCCCGGCGCGACGCCGCTCAAGCCGGGATCGGCGACGCGGCCGTTTTTCGGGATCGAACCGGTGATCGTCGACGGCGACGGCAAGCGGCTCGACGGGGTCGCCGAGGGCAACCTGTGCCTGGCGCGGTCATGGCCAGGGCAGATGCGCACCGTGTTCGGCGACCATAAGCGCTTTGTCGAGACCTATTTCTCGACCTTCAAGGGGTTGTATTTCACCGGCGACGGCGCGCGACGCGACGCCGACGGGTTTTATTGGATCACCGGGCGGGTCGACGACGTCATCAATGTGGCCGGGCACCGGCTCGGCACCGCCGAAATCGAGAGCGCCTTGGTCGCCCACCCGAAGGTCGCCGAGGCGGCGGTCGTCGGTTACCCGCACGACATCAAAGGCCAGGGCATCTACGCCTATGTGACATTGCGCATCGACGAGGAGCCGAGCGAGGAGTTGCGGGTCGAACTGGTGCAGTGGGTGAGAAGGGAGATCAGCCCTATTGCCGCGCCCGACCTGTTGCAATGGGCGCCGGGGCTGCCCAAGACCCGCTCCGGCAAGATCATGCGCCGCATCCTGAGGAAGATCGCCGCCGACGAGCACGACCAGCTCGGCGACGTGTCCACACTTGCCGACCCGGCGGTGGTCGACGACCTCGTCGGCAATCGCCGCAACCGGGCGGAGGCTTAGAGCGCGGGCGGTGCCGGCGGTTTCTCAGCTTCCGCGCCGCCACAATTTGGCAAACTCGTCGAGCTGCGCGCCCTCGACGTCCGACACGGCCCAGAACGTCATGCCGTCCTGGGTCCAGTGCGCCAGGTTGTAGCCGTGGATCGCCGTGCCGCCGCCCATACGCGGCACGGTCGAGGCGGGCCAGATGTAAAGGTCGATGATGTGCTTGTCGCGCTGGTAAACCAGCGCGGCAACCGGCCGGCCGTCGAGGTAGTCGAGCCGCCCGCCCTGGAGCGGGAATCCCGCCGCAGCAAAATCCCGCACCGGCGGAGCAAAATCGATACGCCCGTCAAACCACGGCTTGACCGTGTGCTGGTCGGTCGAAGCCACATCTTCGAGGTGGCCCGGCTGCAGCGCGCGCACATGGCTGGCGACGACGGCGACGGCCAGATCGCCGCCCTGCGGCAGCACCAGCAGAAACGCCAGCGCGGCCGCACATGCCGCGCCGAGGCCAAAGCCGCCGAGCGACGGCCACAGCCAGAGCCGCCGGCCCGGCCGCACCATTGTCGACGCCACTGCAAGCCGCGTTTCGTGCTGGCGCAGCCGCGCCATCACCCGCGCCCGCACCGCCTCCGGCACCGCCGCGTAGGGCTCGCCGCGCAGCAGCGCGCGGGTGCGCAACAACTCGGCTTCGGCCTTCTGACAGAGCGGGCAGCCCGAGCGGTGCGCCGCCAGCGCCGCCGCCTCGGCCGCGCCGAGTTCGCCGTCAAGCTCGGCCTGGACCAGCAGCACCTTATCGCAGCCGGGCGCCGGCGCGCTCATGGCAGCCCCTCCGCCGCGGCGGCGCGCGCGAGCAGCTGGCGCGCGCGCCACAACCGCGACATCACCGTGCCGATCGGCGTTTGCGTGGCGTCGGCAATCTCCTTGTACGAGCACTCCTCGAATTCGCGCAGCACCAGCGTCTCGCGCAGCTCGACGGGAAGCGCCGCAACCAACGTGCGCACCCGGCACTGCTCGCGCGTCCTGAGCAGTGCGGCCTCGGGGTCGTCGCCGTGGTCGGCCAGGTCGATGCCGCCCTCCTCATGCTCGCCCGCCAGCGGCACGGTTTCGACGCCGCGGTTAAGCGCGTGCGAGCTGTAAGCGGTGTTGCGCACGATCTGCAGCAGCCATGCCCGCGGGTTGACGCCCTTGAAGCTCGCAAAATAGGTCAGCGCCCGCACCATCGCCTCCTGCAGCACATCCTCCGCCGCCTCGCTGTCGCGCATCAGCCAGCGCGCGAGGTTGTAGGCGGCGTCGAGATGCGGCAGCACCACAAGCTCAAACGAGTCGTCGCGCGATGACGGGGGCAAGTTTCCTCACGAGCTCGTGCGCGAGCCGGCATAGCCGCCATTGCCATGACCGTCCGGCGCTGCGCTTTATTCTGGGCAAAATTTTCCCGCGCGAAAATATTGCAGGCGCGAATAAATCCACGGCCGCGCCGGTCTCACTTGCCGTCACCAACACCGGGAGCGGCGGCGATGAGTTCACGACGCGATTTTATGAAGTGCCTGGCTTGGGCCGGCACAGGCATCGTCTGGAGCGTGTCGGGGGGCATTCCGCGCGCCGTCAATCTGGGCGGCGAGGCCCGCGCCGCTGCGGCCGACGGGTTCAGCTTTGTGCAGATCAGCGACACCCATATGGGCTTCAAGGCCGAGGCCAACCCCGACCCCAATACGACCCTGCAGGCAGCGCTCGACAAGATCGCCGCGCTGCCGGCAAAGCCGGCGATGATGGTCCACACCGGCGACGTCACGCATCTGTCAAAGCCGGCCGAGTTCGACACCGCCGACCAGCTGATCAAGGGCGCCAAGCTCGACACGCATTTTGTTCCGGGCGAGCACGACGTGATCGGGGACGACGGCAAGATGTTCTTCGAGCGCTTTGGCATGAAGGGCGGCCCGGCCGGCGGCTGGTACAGCTTCGACCAGGGCGGCGTGCATTTTGTCGCGCTGGTCAATGTGATCGGCTTTGGTCCGGCGACCGGCGGCACGCTGGGCAAAGAGCAGCTCGAATGGCTCGAAGGCGACCTCAAAGGAAAAAGCGCCAGCACGCCGGTCGTCGTGCTCGCCCACATCCCGCTATGGCCGATCTACCCGCAATGGGGCTGGACCACCGGCGACGCCGAGCAGGCCTTTGCCTATCTGAAACCGTTCGGCTCCGTGACGGTGCTCAACGGCCACATTCACCAGGTGGTGCAGAAAGTCGAGGGCAAGGCGACGTTTCAGACCGCGATGTCGACCGCGTTTCCGCAACCCGCTGCGGGGACCGCACCCAATCCGGGGCCAATGAAGGTCGGCGCCGACAAGCTCAAGAGCGTGCTCGGCATCCGCGACATCGAGTATGCGCCGGCCACCGGGCTCAAACTCAGCGACGCGACGCTGGCCTAGGAGGCTGCCATGTTCTGCCGTCTGAACCGGCGAGCGGCGCTCGCCGCAACGATGCTGCTCGGCTTGGCGCTACCGGTCTACGCCGGCGATGCGATCCCGACGCTGCAGGTCGCCGCCGCCGCGCCCGACGCCGTTACCATCGACAATTTCACCTTCGCCCCGGCGACGCTGACCGTGACCGCCGGCACCAAGGTCACCTGGACCAACAAGGACGAGGAGCCGCACACCGTGGTCAGCGCCGACGGCGGCAAGACGTTCAAGTCCGAGGCGCTCGACACCGACGACAAGTTCTCGTTCACCTTCGACAAGCCCGGCACCTACAAATATTTCTGCTCGATCCACGCGCACATGGTCGGCACCATCGTCGTCAAGTGACCTTCGGGGTTCGTAAGTCCGTCATCCAACCGAAAACAACCGGCCACCGGTGAGAGGGTGCGGGACGCCGGTGGTCGTCGGCAGGCTGAGCGGCAGCCCGCGTGCCGAGCGGATCGCGAGATAGGCAAAGGCTTGCGCTTCGAGCGCGTCGCCGTGCCAACCGACCGCCTCGACTGGCCGCACCGGCACGGCAAGCAACCGGCTCAGCGCCGCCATCGTCACCGGGTTGTGCCGCCCGCCGCCGGTCACCAGGAACTCGCGCGCCGGTTTCGGGAAATGCCGCCGCGCGGCGGCGACCGCGGCGGCCGTCATTTCGGTCAAGGTCGCCGCGCCATCGGCCGCCGAGAGCGCGTCCGGGATGAACCTAGTGAAGGCATCCCGGTCGAGCGATTTCGGCGGGGGGCGCGCGAAATAAGGCGCGGCCAGAAACGCGGCGACATGGGCCGCCGAGACGCCGCCGCTGCGCGCCAGCGCACCGCCGAAATCGGCCGCTTGGCCGGTATGGCGTCGCATCCAGTCGTCGAGCATCGCGTTGCCGGGCCCGGTGTCGAACGCGAGAATGTCGCCTGCCCGCTCGCCGATCCAGGTGACGTTGCCGACGCCGCCGAGGTTGAGCACGGCCAGCGGTTTCCGCAACGCATGCGCCAGCGCCGCGTGGTAGAGCGGCGCCAACGGCGCCCCCTCGCCGCCGGCCGCGACGTCGGCGCTGCGAAAATCGGCGACGACATCGCAGCCGGTCAGCCGCGCCAGCAGCGCGCCGTCGCCGATCTGCCAAGTGCGGCGATGCTCCGGTTCGTGCAGGATCGTGTGGCCGTGAAAACCGATCAGCGCGAAGGCGACACCGGGATGCTGCGCGCGAAACGCCGCGACCGCGGCGGCATGTAGCCGGGTCAGTTCCACCTCGACCTCCGCCACCGCACCGGCCCCGCCCGCCACGCCACGCAGCCGCTCGCGAAAATCGGCCGGATACGGCACCGTCACCGCCGGCCCGGTCGCGACACTCCCCTCGCCGTCGCTGTCGATCGCGGCGATGTCGATGCCGTCGAGCGAGGTGCCGCTCATCAGCCCGAGCGCCGAGGTCACATTCGCGGGGCGATTTGTGCTAGATGACGGCGCCATGCCCGATGCCTTTCTCGCCGCCGCGCGCGAGCGCGGCTACATCCATCAGTGCACCGACGAGGCGGCTCTCACCGCCCGCCTCAGCGCCGGCACGGTCGCCGGCTATATCGGCTACGACTGCACCGCCGACAGTCTGCACATCGGCAGTCTGTTGGGCATCATGCTGCTGCGCCTCTACCAGCGCTGCGGCCATAAGCCGATCGTGCTGATGGGCGGCGGCACGACGCGGATCGGCGACCCGTCGGGCAAGGACGAGGCGCGCCCGCTGCTGACCGACGCCGAGATCGCGCGCAACATGGCCGGCATTCGCCAGGTCTTCGCCAAGTTCCTGACGTTCGGCGGCGGCCCGGCCGACGCGCTGATGGTCAACAACGCCGATTGGCTCGACGAGCTCAAATACATCCCGCTTCTGCGCGATGTCGGCCGGCACGTCTCGGTCAACCGTATGCTGACCCAGGACAGCGTCAAGCTGCGTCTCGAACGCGAGCAGCCGCTGTCGTTTCTCGAATTCAACTACGCGATCCTCCAGGCCTACGATTTCGTCGAGCTGGCGCGGCGCTACGATTGCGTGCTGCAGATGGGCGGCTCGGACCAGTGGGGCAACATCGTCGCCGGGGTCGATCTCGGCCGCCGCACCGCCGACAAAGAGCTGTTCGGGCTGACCACGCCGCTGATGACGACTGCCTCGGGCGCCAAGATGGGCAAGAGCGTCGGGGGTGCGGTCTGGCTCAATGCCGAAAAACTCAGCGCCTACGAATACTGGCAATACTGGCGCAACACCGAGGACGCCGATGTCGGCCGCTTTCTGCGGCTGTTCACCGAACTGCCGCTCGACGAGATCGCCCGCCTCGAAACGTTGCGGGACAGCGAGATCAACCACGCAAAAAAGGTGCTGGCGACCGAGACGACTGCGTTGTGCCACGGCCGCGCCGCCGCCGACGAGGCGGCGCGCACCGCCGCCACGGTGTTCGACGCCGGCGGCATTGCCGAGGGCCTGCCCCAAGTTGCGGTTGGGCACGACGCGCTGAGCCGCGGCGTGCCGGCGTTCGAGCTGTTCGTCCGCGCCGGCCTCGTGTCCTCGAACAGCGAGGCGCGCCGGCTGATCAAGAGCGGCGGCGCCCGGCTCAACGACGCGGTCATCAAAAGCGAGACGCA
>JAFAWI010000287.1 GCA_019241915.1 Alphaproteobacteria bacterium | reverse complement strand
CCTCGAATGGAACAAGTGGAACGGGGTCATCGGCTCGATCGTGCACGGCACGTTCCTGTGCACGCAGCAGGCGTTCCGGATGATGAAAGAGCAGAAGCCGATGGGCGGCCGGATCATCAACAACGGCTCGATCTCGGCGCACGTGCCACGGCCCAATTCGATCGCTTACACCACCGCCAAGCACGCGGTGACCGGGTTGACCAAGTCGACCTCGCTCGACGGTCGCAAATACGACATCTCGTGCAGCCAGATCGATGTCGGCAACGCGCTGACCGAGATGACCCAGCGGATGACCCGCGGCGTGCAGCAGGCCAATGGCGAAACCGTGATCGAGCCGACGATGGATGTCGAAAACGTCGCCCGCTCGGTGGTGCTGTGCGCCACCGTCACGCCGGAAGCCAACATCCAGTTCCTGACGGTGATGGCCACCAAAATGCCGTTTGTCGGCCGCGGCTAAACAACACTTGACGCAAAGAACGCAAAGGATACGCAAAGTACGCAAAGAAGGTTGGCACACAGTTCAAAAATTACCACGGAGACACAAAGGCACAGAGGGTGCCGACCGGCTTAAATCTCTGTGACTCGGTGTCTCTGTGGTGGAATTTTAGCGGCTTTACCGGTTTAACGACCGTCTTCGCGTCCTTTGCGCACCTTGGCGAACTTTGCGTTATAGCGTGTTCTTATTCTTCTTCCATCGCGGCTGCGCTTTCGTGCCAATTGCGCAACAGGCGTCGCGAAATGAAATCGAGCACCAGGTAGATCGCGATGCCCGTCACCGATAAGAGGAACAGCGCTGCGAACAGGCGCGGGATCGCCAGCCGGTAGCCGGCTTCGAGAATGCGGTAGGCGAGCCCGGTTTCGGCGCCGCCGGTGCCGGCGACGAATTCGGCGACCACCGCGCCGATCAGCGCCAAGCCGCCGCTGATCCTGAGGCCGGCAAAGAAATAGGGCAGCGCCGTCGGCACCCGCAGCAGCCACAGCACCTGCCACGATGTCGCGCCGTAGAGCCGGAACAACGCGAGCAGGTTGCGGTCGGCGCTGTTGAGCCCGACCGTGGTGTTCGAGACGATCGGGAAGAACGCGACGATCCAGGCGCACACCAACAGCGCCAGAAACGGCACATGAATCCAGATGATGATCAGTGGCGCGATAGCGACGATCGGCGTGACCTGCAGGATCACGGCATACGGAAACAGGCTGATCTCGATCACCCGCGACAGCGAGAAGACCAGTGCGATCATCCCGCCGAGCAGCGCCGCCGCGGCGAGCGCCGCCAGCGTGATGCGCAATGTGACGAGCAGCGATCCCAACAGGCTCGGCCCGTCGGTCCACAGGCTCGCGGCGATCGCGCTCGGGGTCGGCAGGATGTACTGCGGCACGCCGGCGAGCCGGATGGCCGCTTCCCACAGCGCCAGCAGGAAAATGCCGACCGCGGCCGGCGCGACGATGCGCAGCCACGGCTGCGCGCTCATGCGCCGGCCATCGCCGCGCCGAGCGCCGCCGACACGCGCTCGCAGGTCGCCGCGTACTCGCGCGAGCTGCGTGTCGCCGGGCCGCGCGGCTGTGCCAGATCGACCGCGAGATCGGCGGCGATCCGGCCGGGCCGCGCGGTCATCACCGCAATCCGCGTCGACAGGTAGACCGATTCGAAGACGCTGTGCGTGACAAAGACGATGGTCGGCCGCCGCTCCTCCCACAGCCGCAGCAGATCGTCGTTGAGCGCCAGCCGGGTGATCTCGTCGAGCGCGGCGAACGGCTCGTCGAGCAACAGCAGCTCGGGGTCCGTGACCAGCGCGCGGGCGATCGAGACGCGCATCCGCATCCCGCCCGACAGCTGGTGCGGGTAGGCGTCCTCAAACCCGGCGAGCCCGACTGCGCGCACCGCCGCCAGCGCCAGCTCCCGCGCGGCCTCGCCGCTGCGGCCGGCAATGCGGAACGGCAGCAGCACATTGTTGGCGACGGTGCTCCACGGCATCAGCGTCGGGTCCTGGAACACAAACCCGACGCGCCCGGCGGTGCCACGGCGCCCGTTCTGCCCGCCGAGCGAGAGCCGGAAGTGACCGGCGCTGAGCGGCGTCAATCCGGCGACGATGCGCAGGAGCGTGCTCTTGCCGCAGCCGGATGGGCCCAGCAGGCTGAGAAACTCGCCGCGCTCGACTGCGAGATCGACACCGGCGAGCGCCGTCAGCCCGGACGCAAACCGCTTCTCGACGCCACGCAGTTCGACGACCGGCGGCAGATCTTGACGAGTTGGCACGATGCGTTGAATTACGGTAGCCCCTCACCCTCCCGCGCCTGCGGCGCGGGTCTCTCCCTCTCCCCGCTTGCCGGGAGAGGGTCTGGGTGAGGGGCCGGGTCTCGACCACTCAAATGGCACGACCCTGGTCAGGGCTTCATCCCGACCTTCTTGTCGACGAATTGCAGCACGTACGCCTTCTTGTAGTCCATCTCGCCGGGGTAGAGGCCGGCCTTCGCCATCGTGTCAAAGAACTCCTTCCAGCGCGCGTCGGTCATCGCGCCGATGCCCTCCTTCTTGGCGTCGCCGCTGTCGACGACCCCGTATTCCTTGAGCTTGCCGACCCCGTAAGCGATGAGGTCGTCGTTCATCTCGGGGTTGTCCTTTTTGATCAGCGCGTTGCCGGCCGACGGATCGCCGTAGAGGTAGCTGTACCAGCCCTCGATGCTGGCGTTGACAAAACGCTGCACCAGGTCGGGCTTCTCTTGGGCGAGCTTGGCCGAGCACTGGATCACCGAGCCGTAGCTGGCATAGCCGGCGTCGGCGATCAGCAGCACCACCGGCTTTACGCCTTCCTTTTCGATCGTGTAGGGCTCGCTCGACAGGTAGCCCTGCTGGATCGCCTTCTTGTCGGCGAGAAACGGCGCAACGGAAAAATTGTACGGGCGGATCTGGTCGTCGGTGTAGCCGAATTTCTGCTTGAGGAAGAGCCAGCTGCCGGTGCGGGTGTCGCCCGAAATCATGATCGGCTTGCCCTTGAGCGCGGCAAAGCTGTCGTTGCCCTCGCCGGGATGCGCGATCAGTCCCGACGGGTCCTTCTGGAACAGCGCCGCGACCGCGACCATCGGGATGTTCTGCTGCGCGAAATTGAGCGGGCCGAACGAATTCGAAGCGACGTTGAAGTCGAGGACGCCGGCGGCCAGCAGTTGGGCGTGGTTCACCTGCGGCCCGCCCTGGCGCAGCGTGACGTCGAGCCCGTATTTCTGGTAGATGCCGGTGGCGAGCGCCTGGTAATAGCCGCCGTGCTCGGCCTCCGCCTTCCAGTCGGTGCCGAAGGTGACGCTTTCGGCGCGCGCGGGCGCGGCAGCTACCAGCATCGCGAGCGATATCAGCAACAAGCGATGCAACTGCCGCGACAACCTGTTGTTCATGCGTCTGCCATTTTTGGCGATGCCGCTCCGCCGGCACTCTAATCGGGGGTTGGGGAGCGGTCTACCGGGGCGCTCTCGCCCGCTCTGCGGGCGTGGTGTATGATCGCCCAAACGGCGCCGGCCGTGCGGCTGCGCGATGGCGCCTTGCGAGCGGGGTGGACCCATGAGAAATCTGCTGGCGGTGATCGGCGACGGCAATGCCGGGCCGGTGCTGGAGGCGGCGCTCAAGGTTGCGCGCAGGTTCGACAGCCATATTGTCGGCCTGCACAGCCTGACCACGGAGTACGCCGTCGTGTTCGGCGGCGAGATGGGCTTTTCGATCTCGTCCGAAGTCGACCGCACGCTGGAACGCGAAGGCCACGACCGGCGCGACCAGGCGCGGCGGCTGTTCCGCGACTTCATGACCGCGCAGGGCATCCCGGTCGGGCCGGTCTCGTCCGATCTGTCCGGCCCGAGCGCCTCGTGGCGTGAGGAAGACGGCCGCCAGAACGCGGTCGTCGGCATGAGCGGCCGGGTCTACGACCTGATCCTGGTCGAGCAGCCGGAGAAACTCGCCTCGATCGCCGAGGCGACGCTGGAGGACGCGCTGTTCGAGAGCGGGCGCCCGGTCATGATGGTGCCCAAGGTCATGCCGGAAACGGTCGGCGACGTCGTCGCCGTGGCCTGGAACGGCAGCACCGAAACCGCGACCACCGTGGCGCTCGGCATGCCGTTTCTCGAAAAGGCCAAGGAGGTCGTGGTCGTCGCGGTCGGGCCGCAGCACATGCCGGAGCCCGGGCCGACCGGCGACGAGCTGGCGCGTACGCTCGAACGGCACGGTCTCAAGGTCAGCCTGCGCACCGCGTTCGGCCGGCAGAAGCCGCAGGGCGAGTCGTTTCTGCAGGAGGCGATGGCGGCGGGGGCCGACCTCATGCTCAAGGGCGCCTACACGCAAAGCCGCATCCGCCAGATGATCTTTGGCGGCGCCACGCGCCACATCATCATGGAATCGAAAATCCCCGTGGTGATGTCGCGCTGAGGCGTGGCAACCCAAGAAGAAGGAGCTGGCGATGAGAATTGCTTGGCTTGGGCTCGCTCTGCTGGGCGGTCTCGCCGCGCCGGCGCTGGCACAGGTGCCGCCTTATCCGCCGGCGCCGCCGCTCGCCGTGCCGGCGCCCGCGCTGCCCGGCGCAAACTGCTATTGCCTCAAGCAAGCGATGGACGAGACCGCGGCCGATAGGGCCGCCCGCCAGAACGCGCTTGCCGCCGCACAAGCGCAGCTCGGCCAGCTCGACACCCGGCTTGCCGAAGCCCGCGCGCGCGAGGACGTCAAAAACCCGCAGTCGGTCGCGGAATTCCGCCAGCTGCTGGCGCAACGCGACGCGGCCTTCCGCGACGCCAACGGCGCACCGGTAGCGGAGAGCCAAGCCGCGACCGCGCGCTACAACCAGGCGGTCGCCGCGTACAACGCGCAGTGCGCCGGGCGGCCGCTGCCGCCGCCGCCGCCCGGGCCGCTGATCTGTCCAGGCCCGCGCTGAACTGCGGGCCGAGCATCCGAACCCTCGTTTGGTCGGCCGGACCGGCGGGGGTCGCGGCGGCTTCCTTGGTCGGCATTGCCCAGCGGGTACCGGCCCAGCCCGCCAGCGCGATCGATTTTCACCACAGAGGCACAGAGGATACGGAGCTTGAGCGGCGGCGAAGCCCGCCGTGCGCTGTGGTGAAAATTGGCGCGGCTGCGCCGCGGTCGTTGCCAAGCGGCGGCTACCGGGTACGATAGCCGGCCTTATCGGAGGGATGCGCCCAATGACCATCAGCAAATTCGACAGCCTGTTCGCCGGCCATGTCGACATCGACGACGTCGGCTACGGCGGCGTCCCGGTCAACGAGCGGCGCTACCCCAACGAGCATCTGGCGAGCGTCTTCGACAAGGCCGAGTCGATGGCCAAGCTGATGGACCGGGTCGGCTACGATACGTTCTGGATGGCCGAGCACCACTTCCAGCACGAGGGCTACGAATGCATCCCCAACGTCTTGATGATGGCGGTGCACCTCGCGCAGGTGACGCGCAACCTCAAGATCGGCTGCGGCTTCAACATCGCGCCGATGTGGCACCCGCTGCGTCTGGCCGAGGATTACGCGACCGCGGAAATCCTCACCAAGGGCCGCACCGTATTCGGCGTCGGCCGCGGCTACCACACGCGCGAGGTCGAGACGTTCGGCTCGCCGCTGATGGACCAGGCGGGCAACCGCGAATTGTTCGAGGAGCAGGTCGACCTGATCTTCAAGGCGTTCAACAACGAGAGCTTCTCGCACGAGGGCAAGCACTACACGATCCCGGCGCGGGTGCCGTATCGCGGCTACGACCTCAAGGAATTGACGGTGGTGCCACGCCCGTTGAAGCTGCCCGTCGAGTGCTGGCAGCCGATCCAGGGCGGCACCGGCCGGGCGATGGACTTTATGGCCAAGCACGGCATCCAGGGCCTCGTCGGCGGCGGCTCGGCCGAAGGCGGCGCGATGCACAATGTCGTGCTGGCCTGGCAGGAGGCGCACAAGAAGCGGGGCATCGACCTGCAGCTCGGCGAGCGGCTGGCGTTTGGTTTCCACTTCTTTATCGCCGACAGCCGCGAGGAGGGCATCAAGCAGGCGGCCAGATACTACGAAGAGAACATGAAGATGTTCGGCGAGCTGCGCCTGGTGCGGGCGCTGTCGGACGAGCAGATCGAGATTATGCGCGACCGCACCCGCGCCCCCTCGGCCAAGCTGCCGCGCATCGAGGATGCGATCAACGCCGGCGGCGTGTTGTGCGGCTCGCCGGCGCAGATCATCGAGCACCTGAAGCACATCGAGGCCCGCTATCCCGGGCTCGAGCGTGTCTCGGTCAGCCTCTCGGTCGGCGTGCCGAAAGCGCTCTGCCTCGAACAGCTCGAACGCTTCGCCACCGAAATCATGCCCGAGTTCACCAATCAGGCGCGCGCCGAAATGGATATGGCGGTCTAACGCTATCGCATTCTCATCGCAAAGCCTTCCCGGCACTCCTCTGCTGGCTCAAGTACGGGGCGGCGGCGCGGGTGACGGCGACGACGCCGGTAATCGCCATGATCGCCAGCCCCGGCCACATCGCCCAAATGTAGCGCGGCATCCCCGACTGCAGCGCGCCGGTGAGGACGAAGGTGACGTGCACGATCAGCGCCGTGAGGGCGCCGAGCCGCGCAAGCGGCGAAAGCCGAGTGCGGCTGACAACGCCGGCCGCCGCGCGCCAGCCCCACCCTAGCGA
>JAFAWI010000237.1 GCA_019241915.1 Alphaproteobacteria bacterium | reverse complement strand
TCGAGGAACCCGGCGTTATCGAGCCGGCCCTTCTGATCGTAAATATACTCCTCGTGCAAGGCCCAGCCGATGCCTTGGACGACGCCGCCCTGGATCTGGCCCTCGACATAGGAGGGGTGGATCGCGGTGCCGACATCCTGGGCCGCGACGTATTTGAGGATCGTCACCTTGCCGGTCTCGGGATCCACCTCGACATCGCAGAACTGGGTCGAAAAGCCGGGCGCCATGCCGCCGGCATTGACCGAGGCGGCGGCGGTGACCGGGCCGCCGGTCAGCGCCATCTTGCCGGCCAGTTCCTTGAACGACATCGGCTTGAACTCGCCGACGTTTGAGCTGGCGGGCCGCGCATGCCCCTCCTCCCAGACCACCCCGTCGACATCGACGTCCCAGGTCATCGCGGCGCGGGCGCGCAAATCGTTGACGACCTTTTTGCAGGCATCGACGACGGCCATGCCGGTGGCGAAGGTGACGCGCGAACCGCCGGTCACATGGGTGTAGCCGACGGAGGCGGTGTCGGCGACGATCGAGCGGATCTGGTCGTAGGGGATACCGAGCGTCTCGGCCGCCATCAAGGCCATCGAGGCGCGCGAGCCGCCGATGTCGACGCTGCCGGTCGACACAATGACGGTGCCGTCCTCGTTGACCTGCAGCGAGGCGCTCGACTCACCGCCGCCGTTGAACCAGTAGCCCGAGGCGACGCCGCGCCCCTGGTTGGGTCCAAGCTGGGCCTGGTATGCGGGGTGCTTCATCAACGCTTCGATCGTCTCGGCATAGCCGCTGTGGCCGAGCTTTGGCCCATAGAGCATCGGCGTGCCAGCGCGCGCGGCGTTCTTGAGGCGGAGTTCCAGCGGGTCGATGCCGAGCTTTTTCGCGAGGATATCGAGCGTGCTCTCGACCGCGAAGGCCGAGATCGGCGAGCCCGGTGCGCGATAAGCCGAAGCCTTCGGGCGGTTGCTGACGACGTCATAGCCGACCGTGCGCGCGTTCGGGATGTTGTACGGCGAAAGCGCGCACATCGCGGCATTCATGACCGGTGAGCCGGGGAACGCACCGGCCTGGAATTTGAAGACGCCTTCGGCGGCGGTGATCGTGCCGTCGCGTTTGGCGCCGATTTTGACCCACATCGAGCCGCCCGAGGTCGGACCCGTGGCCTTGAAGGTCTCCTCACGGCTCATCACGATCTTGACGGGCTTACCCGCTTTTTTGGCGAGTGCGGTCGCGACCGGTTCGAGATAAACCGGGATCTTGCCGCCAAAGCCGCCGCCGATCTCGGCCGGGATGACGCGTACATTGCCTACCGGCATGCCGAGCAGTTTCGCGGTCAGCGCGCGCACCCCGAAATGGCCCTGCGTCGAACACCAGATCTCGGCCTGGCCGTCCTGATCGAACCGCGCGGCGCAGGCATGCGGCTCGATATAGGCTTGGTGCACCGCCGCTGTCTTGAATTCCTTCTCGACGATGATTTCGGCCTCGGCGAAGCCGGCGTCGAGATCGCCGATCTTGAACTCGACGCGTTTGGCGATGTTCGAGGGCTTCGTCGGCGCCGGCTCGATGCCGCGCGTGATCATGTCTTCGAACAGCAGCGGCGCGTCGGGCTTCATCGCTTCGTCGACGTCAATGACGTGCGGCAGGACCTCGTAATCGATCGCGAGCAGCGCCGCCGCTTCTTCGGCAACCGATTTGCTGATCGCGGCGATGGCAGCGACCGGATGGCCTTCATAGAGCGCCTTTTCGCGGGCCATGATGTTGCGCGTGATGTGCCAGAAATTCTGCGCGACCCGCTCCGGCCCTACATATTCGAATTTCTGGTCCGGGAAATCCGCCGAGGTCACCACGGCCTTGACCCCGGGAAATGCCAGCGCCTTCGACGTATCGATCGAGCGGATCCGCGCGTGAGCGTGCGGCGAGCGGATGACCTCGCCGTAGAGCGTGCCGGCGGTCGCGAAGTCGGCGCCGTACATCGCGCGCCCGGTCACTTTCGGCACCCCGTCGGGGCGGATCGGCCGAGTTCCAACCCATTTGAATTGTGTCGGCGCAA
>JAFAWI010000055.1 GCA_019241915.1 Alphaproteobacteria bacterium | reverse complement strand
TTTACCCGGTTGATCGACCGGCTCGGCGTAGACCGCCGCCTGCACACAGCCGGCGAGAACAAATCGCTGCTCGACCCGTTTCTGCCGGAGGCAGAGCGCGACCTTGAGCGGCTCGAAGCGTTGCAGGGTGACATCCACGCCGCGTTCAAGGAGCACGTCAAACGCCGGCGCGCCGGCAAGATCGACGCCGCGGACGAGACGCTGTTCTCGGGTGAGGTGCTGACCGGGCGAATGGCGCTGGCCAAAGGCCTGGTCGATGGCATCGGCGATCTGCGCACCGTGCTGCGGGCCCGTTTCGGCGAGCGGGTGCGGCTGGTGTCGATCGCGACCGAGCGCCGGCGGCGCTGGTTTCTTCCGCGGCCAGTTCGCGGCGTCGAGCAGCGCGGCTTTGCGATTGTTGCCGATCTTGTCGATTGGCTGGAGGCGCGGTTGCTGTGGGCCCGCTTCGGGCTATAGCGCCTGTTGCCCGATAGCTTTGTTGACCGTGCGGCCGCGCGACCCTAAACCTCGTCGATGTTCGCCGGATTGCCCGAACTCTTTGTCATCCTGGCCGTGGTTTTCGCGGCGTGGCATCTGGTCAAAGCGTTCAACCGCGCCGCCACACGCCCGGCGCCGCCTCGCCGACCGGCTGCCGGCGCGGCGCCCCGCGCGATGATCGAAGCCGAAGACCTCGTCGCCTGCCGCGTCTGCGGCACCTATATCGCGTCGAGCGCCCGCGCCTGCGGCCGCGCCGGCTGTCCGCAGCCGCGCTGACGTCTGGCTGTGGCCCGCACCTCCGCCGACAGGCCGAAAGGCTTCCAGGGGCTGATTCTCGCTTTGCAGCAATATTGGGCCGCGCAGGGCTGCGTAATCCTGCAACCGCTCGACATGGAGGTCGGCGCCGGCACATTCCATCCGGCAACGGCGCTGCGCGCGCTCGGTCCGCAGCCGTGGAAAGCTGCTTACGTGCAGCCGTCGCGTCGGCCGACCGATGGACGCTACGGCGACAACCCGAATCGGTTGCAGCACTACTACCAGCTGCAGGTGATCCTGAAGCCGGCGCCGGCCGACAGCCAGCTTCTATACCTGGACAGCCTCGCCGCGATCGGTATCGATGCGTCGCGCCACGACATCCGCTTTGTCGAAGACGACTGGGAGAGCCCGACGCTCGGCGCCTGGGGGCTCGGCTGGGAGGTCTGGCTCGACGGCATGGAGGTGAGCCAGTTCACCTATTTCCAACAGGTCGGCGGCATCGAGTGCAACCCGGTCTCGACCGAGCTGACGTACGGGCTCGAACGGTTGGCGATGTATGTGCAGGAGGTCGCGAGCGTCTACGAGCTGAACTTCAACGGTATCGACGGCCCAGGCCGCATCAGCTACGGCGATGTGTTCCTGCGCGCGGAGCGCGAGTACTCCGCCTACAATTTCGAGCGCGCCGACACCGAGCTGCTGTTCCGCCATTTTGAGGATGCGGAGCTCGAGTGCAACGCGCTGCTCAGCCTCGGCGACGGCGGCGCGAACCGGCCGGCATTGCCGCTGCCGGCCTACGACCAGTGTCTCAAATCGAGCCACATTTTCAATCTGCTCGACGCGCGCGGGGTGATCAGCGTCACCGAGCGCGCCGCCTATATCGGCCGCGTCCGTGCCCTCGCCCGCGCCTGCTGCGAGGCGTGGCTGGCCGGGGCGAGTGGCTAACGGTGAGCGGCGAGCTGCTGCTCGAACTGCTGTCGGAGGAAATTCCGGCGCGAATGCAGCGGCGCGCGAGCGACGACCTCGTCGCCGCGGTGCGCGACAGGCTCGCCGCCGCCGGCATCCCGGCCGTACGCATCGCGGGCTGCGTCACGCCGCGCCGCCTGGTAGTGATCGCCGACGGCATCCCGGACCGCCAGCCCGACCGCAGCGAAGAACGTCGCGGCCCGCGCGTCGGCGCGCCGCAACAGGCGCTCGACGGGTTCCTGCGTGCGGCCGGTCTCAAGTCGGTCAAGGAGTGCGAGGTGCGCTCGACCGAGCGCGGCGAGTTTTATTTTGCGGTGCTGAACCAGCCGGGCGGCGCGACGGCCGCGGTTCTTCCCGCGTTGCTGCTTGCGGCGGCGACCGCGCTGCCCTGGCCGAAATCGATGCGCTACCCGGCCTCGGCGCTGCGCTGGGTGCGCCCGCTCAATTCGGTCGTCTGCCTGTTCGACGGTGAGGCCGTCCCGCTGGCGCTCGGCGACGTGCCGGTCGGACGCGTGACGCGCGGCCACCGTTTCCTGGCGCCGGCCCCGATCGAGGTCGCGAATGCCGCCGATTATCGCGAGAAGCAGCGGCAAGCCCATGTCGTCCTCGACTGGGCCGAGCGGCGGGAGGTCATAGACCGCGACCTTAGGACGCTCGCCGCGGTCGAGGGGCTGAGGGTCAAGGATGACACCGGATTGCTCGACGAAGTCGCCGGTCTGGCTGAATGGCCGGTCGTGCTGATCGGCAGCATCGATGCGGATTTTGTGCGCCCGCTGCCCGACGGACTGCCGCCCGAGGTGCTGGCGACAGCGATGCGCACGCACCAGAAGTATTTCACCTGCCTCAACCAGGATGGGACACCGGCGCCGCGCTTCCTGTTCGTCGCCAACAACACCACGCCCGACGGCGGCAAGACCGTCGCAGCGGGAAACGAGCGCGTGCTGCGCGCCCGTTTGTCGGACGCCCGCTTCTTCTGGGACCAAGACCGCAAGGTGCGCCTCGAAGAGCGTGTCGAGGCGCTCAAGCAGCGCGTCTACCACGAGAAGCTCGGCACCGTTTACGACAAGGTCGAGCGGACGGAGGAGCTCGCCGAGTATCTGGCTGAATACGTACCCGGAGCCGATGCCGCTTTATGCCGCCGCGCCGCGCGCCTGGCAAAGGCCGACCTGTCGTCCGGCATGGTCGGCGAGTTTCCCGAGCTCCAGGGCATCATGGGCCGCTACTACGCGCTCAACGGCGGCGAAGACGCCCGTGTCGCCGACGCCATCGCCGACCATTACCGGCCGCTCGGCCCCAACGACGGCGTCCCCTCTGCGCCAGGGAGCATCGTCGTCGCGCTCGCCGACAAGATCGATGCACTGGTGGCGTTCTTCTCGGTAGGCGAAAAGCCGACTGGCTCAGGTGACCCGTTCGCGCTCCGAAGAGCCGCGCAAGGGGTGATCCGCATCGTACTCGAAAGCAAAATGCGATTGGCGCTAACCGCGGCATTTGCGGCCGCGGGAGAGATCCGCCGATTGACGATGGAGGATGCGCAAGCCGTGGCAATCGAGCTGACAGCTTTTGTTGCTGATCGGCTCAAGGTGCATTTGCGAGACCAGGGCGTACGTCACGACCTGATTGCGGCTGCCTTTGAGCAGGCTGGGATTATGGGAGTCGCCCGGCATGGGCGCTACGAGGATGACTTGGTGCGCCTGCGCGCGAAGGTAGATGCTCTTAAGGGCTTTCTGAGCACAGACGATGGCCGCAATCTATTGATCGCTTATCGCCGCGCATCGAACATCGTATCGATCGAAGAGCGCAAAGATAACCGGCAGTACGGCCAGGACTACGATGGCCAGCAGTTGATGGAAGCGGCCGAGATACTGCTTGGACAAACCCTTCCAGAGGTTGGCCGACGAACCAAAGAATTTTTTGATCAAGAAGAGTTCGGGAATGCAATGGCTGCACTTGCTGCGCTGCGCCAGCCGGTGGATGAATTTTTCGATAAAGTCACCGTTAACGTAGGCGACCCAAAGTTGCGCATGAACCGATTGCGTCTTCTGACGCGTATACGCAACACGATGAACCAGGTCGCCGATTTCTCGCAAATCGAAGGATGAGAAGTCCGATGACAGGCGGCGGGACCAAATGGGTCTACAGCTTTGGCGGCGGCGCGGCCGAGGGACGGGCGGACCTGCGCGACCTGTTGGGCGGCAAGGGCGCCAACCTCGCCGAGATGTCGAGCCTCGGCCTGCCGGTGCCCCCGGGATTTACGATTACTACCGAAGTCTGCACGCATTTCTATGCCCATGACCGCAGCTACCCGGCTGAACTCGAGCACGAGGTGGCCGCGGCGTTGGCTGAGGTCGAAACCACGATCGGCGCCAAGCTTGGCGACGCGAAAAATCCCCTCCTCGTCTCGGTGCGCTCGGGTGCGCGCGCCTCAATGCCGGGGATGATGGATACGGTGCTCAATCTCGGCCTCAACGACGAAACGGTCGACGGCCTGGCGGCGATCAGCGGCGATGCACGTTTTGCCTGGGACAGCTATCGGCGTTTTCTGCAGATGTACGGCGAGGTCGTGCTCGGCATCGATCACCACCATTTCGAATCGGTCATTGACGACCACAAGATCGAGGCTGACGTCACGCTCGATACCGAGCTCACCGCCGAGGACTGGCGCACCGTCGCCCAGGGCTTCAAGGACATCGTGCAGAGCGAGACCGGCAACCCCTTTCCGCAGGATGTGAAGGCGCAGCTCTGGGGCGCCATCGGAGCCGTCTTCGGCTCGTGGATGAACCCTCGGGCGATCACCTACCGGCGCCTCAACAACATCCCCGAAAGCTGGGGCACCGCGGTCAGCGTCCAGGCAATGGTATTCGGCAACCGCGGCGAGGATTGCGCGACCGGGGTCGCGTTC
This sequence comes from Alphaproteobacteria bacterium, assembly GCA_019241915.1. Classification (GTDB taxonomy): domain Bacteria; phylum Pseudomonadota; class Alphaproteobacteria; order ATCC43930; family CGMCC-115725; genus DATARH01. The sequence continues at coordinate 75 of JAFAWI010000055.1, read as the reverse complement.
ACCCGCAACCCCTCGACGGGGGTCAACGAGTTTTATGGCGAGTTTCTGGTCAACGCCCAGGGTGAAGATGTCGTC
>JAFAWI010000028.1 GCA_019241915.1 Alphaproteobacteria bacterium | reverse complement strand
TGAACGCCGCGCTGGCGCCGCTCAACTCGTTTGTGCTGCCGGGCGGCTCGCCTGCCGCCGCCTATCTCCATCTGGCACGCACCGTGACGCGCCGCGCCGAGCGTCTGGTGTGCGCGCTCGCCGCCGCCGAGCCGGTCAACCGAGAGGCGATCAAATACCTCAACCGGCTGTCCGACCACCTGTTCGTCCTGAGCCGCAGCCGCAACGGCAACGGCGCCGGCGACGTGCTGTGGCAACCGGCCGGCACCCAGTGATGTTCTGTTCCGCAGCAGGCCCCTCACCCGCGCCGCGGGTGAGGGAGGGTGCTGGCGCCGCGGCGATGGAGGAAGTGCAGATGATCAACCTCGACCTGATGAAATCGATCTCGGCCGCGTTCAACAGCCGCGATGTCGACCGCATCGCCGCGTTTTTTGCCGAGGACGGCGTGTTCTGCCTGGCGCGCGGGCCGGAAAGCGTCGGCCGCACCCTCAAGGGCCGCGAGACCATCCGCCGGGCGCTGGCTGATCGGTTTGTGCAGATCCCGGACATGCGCTGGGAGAACGAGGAATACATCCTCGCGCCCGACGCCAACCGCGCGATTTCGGTGTGGACGGTGCGCGGCAAGGGAGCCGACGGCGAGGAGCTCGACTACCAGGGCTGCGACATCTACACCTTCGACCGCGACGACAAGATCGCCCACAAGAACACGTTCTGGAAGCAGGTCGAGCACAAGGACCGGCTGTAGCAGCGGAACGCCTCCGCGCTCGCGTTTGTTGAGCGGGCAGTCTTTGTCGGAGGCAGACCATGCTTATCGCCAGCTCGCGGCGCGTCGAAGAGAACACCACCGAGGCCATCAACCGCGCCCGTCAGCAGCAGATCGAGGAGCGGCTGCGCTATTATGCGGCCCACCCGGAAGAAATCGGCCGGCGGCTCGCCGAGCTGGATCGCGAATGGGACATCGAGCGCGCGATCGAGGCAAACGCCGCATCGGTTGCGCTCACCGGTTTCGGCCTCGCCGCGTTTGTCGACCGCCGTTTTATGGCGATCCCGTTCGCGGTAGCCGGTTTTCTGCTGCAGCATGCGATCCAGGGATGGTGTCCGCCGGTGCCGGTCTTGCGTCGGCTCGGCTTCCGCACCGCCAACGAGATCTGGCGCGAGCGCAGCGGGCTCGAGGCGATGCGCGATGCCAGGCGGCGCACGCTGGCCAACGGCGCCGGCATGTCCGCCTATCGGACCGACGAGCTGCACGAGGGCGTCGAGTCGTAGCGGCGAGCCCGCGCCCGCGCCTCTTGCCATCCTTGGGCGCACATGCACAATTCGCCGCCCAATTTTTCGCTCGTGAGGCACGATGAAGGCGCTGGTCGCGGTCAAGCGGGTGGTCGACTACAACGTCAAGGTGCGGATCAAGGCCGACCACACCGGCGTCGAGACCGCCAACGTCAAGATGTCGATGAATCCGTTCGACGAGATCGCGGTCGAGGAGGCGCTGCGCCTGCGCGAAGCCGGCACGGTCGAGGAGGTCATCGCGGTCTCCTGCGGCGTCCAGCAATGCCAGGAGACGATCCGCACCGCGCTGGCGATGGGCGCCGACCGTGGGGTGCTGGTGCTGACCGACGCCGAGCTGCAGCCGCTCGCGGTCGCCAAGCTGCTGAAGGCGGTGGTCCAGAAGGAAAGCCCGGAGATCGTCATCATCGGCAAGCAGGCGATCGACGACGATTGCAACCAGACCGGCCAGATGCTGGCGGCGCTGCTCGGCTGGCCGCAGGCGACCTTCGCGTCGAAACTGGTCATTGCCAACGGCGCCGCAGAAGTTACGCGCGAGGTCGATGGCGGGCTCGAGACCGTCAAGCTCAAGATGCCGGCGGTCGTCACCACCGATCTTCGGCTTAACGAGCCGCGTTACGCATCGCTGCCCAACATCATGAAAGCAAAGAAAAATCCGATCGACACCGTGACGCCTGAAGATCTCGGCGTCGATGTCTCGCCGCGGCTCGTCACGCTCAAGGTCGAAGAACCGGCAAAGCGCCAGGGCGGCGTCAAGGTGGGCTCGGTCGAGGAGCTGGTGGGCAAGCTCAAAACCGAAGCGCGGGTCATCTGATGACCGTCCTCGTCGTCGCCGAACACGACAACGGTGCGGTCAAGCCGGCGACGCTCAATGCCGTCGCGGCCGCCGCCGAACTTGCCAAGAGTGGCGCCGGCGAGATTCATGTGCTCGTCGCGGGCAAGGATTGCCGGCCCGCGGCCGACGCGGCGGCCAAGATCGCCGGTGTCGCCAAAGTCCTGATCGCCGACGCCGCCGCGTACGACCACGGCCTCGCCGAGAACGTCGCGCCGCTGCTGGTGAGCCTTGCGCCGCACTATTCGCATGTCCTGGCGCCGGCCACGACCGGCGGCAAAAACCTGATGCCGCGCGTCGCCGCGCTGCTCGACGTGATGCAGATTTCCGACATCAGCGGCGTCGTCTCGCAGGACACGTTTGTGCGGCCGATCTACGCCGGCAACGCGCTGGCGACAGTGCAGTCGAAAGATGCGATCAAGATCATCACGGTGCGCGGCACCGCATTCCCGCCGGTCGAGGCCGTGGGCGGCTCGGCTGCGGTCGAGCCGGTAACCGGCCCCGATGCCGCCGGGCTCAGCGAGTTCGTGCGCGCCGAGCTGTCGAAATCGGAGCGGCCGGAGCTGACTAGCGCCCGCGTCATCATCTCCGGCGGGCGGGGCATGCAGTCGGGCGACAATTTCCACCTGCTGGAGGCGGTCGCCGACAGGCTGGGCGCCGCGGTCGGCGCCTCGCGCGCTGCGGTCGATGCCGGGTTTGTGCCAAACGACTACCAGGTCGGGCAGACCGGCAAAATCGTCGCCCCGGAGCTGTACATCGCGGTCGGCATCTCCGGGGCGATCCAGCACCTCGCCGGGATGAAGGATTCCAAGGTCATCGTCGCGATCAACAAGGACGAGGAAGCGCCGATCTTTCAGATCGCCGATTATGGTCTCGTCGGCGACCTGTTCAAGGTTCTCCCCGAGCTCGAAGCCGAGCTCGCCAAGCGCAATTCGTGAGCGATCTCAGGCGCATCGGCGTCGTCGGCGCCGGGCAGATGGGACGCGGCATCACCCATGTCTGCGCGCTTGCCGGGCTCGATGTGGTGCTGGCCGATGTCAACGCCGAGGTGCTGGCGCGTTCGCTGGAGACGATTGACGCGAACCTCGGCCGGCAGGTGGCGCGCGGCCGCATCCGCGAGCAGGATAAGGATGCCGCGCTTGCGCGCATCGCCACCGCGACGGACTTCGCGCGCTTCGCCGATTGCGACATGGTGATCGAAGCGGCGACCGAAAAGGAAGACGTCAAGCGCGGCGTCTTCAAGCAGCTCGTGCCAAGGCTCAAGCCGGACGCGCTGATCGCCACCAACACCTCGTCGATCTCGATCACCCGGTTGGCCTCGGCGACCGACCGGCCCGGCAAGTTCATCGGCATGCATTTCATGAACCCGGCGCCGGCGATGAGCCTGGTAGAGCTGATCCGCGGCATCGCCACCGACGAAGACACGTTCACCGCAACCCGCGATCTTGCGGTGAAGCTCGGCAAGACCCCGGTCGCCGCCGAGGACTACCCGGCGTTTATCGTCAACCGCATCCTGCTGCCGATGATCAACGAGGCGGTCTATACGCTCTACGAAGGGGTTGGCACGGTCGAGGCGATCGACACCGCGATGAAGCTCGGGGCGAATCACCCGATGGGTCCGCTCGAGCTCGCCGATTTTATCGGGCTCGACACGGCGCTGTCCGTCATGCAGGTGCTCTACGAGGGCTTGGCGGACAGCAAGTACCGACCCTGCCCGCTGCTGGTCAAATACGTCGAGGCCGGCTGGCTCGGCCGCAAGACCGACCGCGGCTTCTACGACTACCGCGGCGACACTCCGGTCCCAACCCGCTAGCTGCACCACCCTATTTCCGCTGGCGGTGCCCCGGCGAATGCCGGGGCCTCGAAGGACGCACCACGCCCGACGCCCCGCGAAAACTTGCCGCCCTCGGGCCATTCCGCTAACAATCCGTCACATTGCTGTGCTAGTCGGGTCCTGCTGTTCGGGATCGACAAGAGCAAGATGTGGTGGGTGCATGCTCGATAGCTGCCCGGCTCTGGTACTCAACGCGGATTTCCGCCCGCTCTCATACTTTCCGCTGTCGCTGTGGTCGTGGCAGGACGCGGTCAAGGCGGTGTTCCTCGAGCGCGTCTTTATTGTCGACCATTACGACACCTATGTGCGCAGCCCGTCGCTGGAGATGCGGCTGCCCAGCGTCATCGCGCTAAAGGAATACGTCCAGGCTGCGCGCAACCCGGCCTTCACCCGGTTCAACGTGTTC
>JAFAWI010000265.1 GCA_019241915.1 Alphaproteobacteria bacterium | reverse complement strand
GCGGGGCATGATTTGGGCTCGGTGCTCGACGCCTTTCACGGCGTCACCGACGACCAGCCGACCTGCTTTATCGCCTATACGATCAAGGGTTACGGCCTGCCGTTTGCGGGCCACAAGGACAATCACGCCGGGCTCATGAACCCGGATCAGATGGCGTCCTTTCAGCGCAGCATGGCGGTGCCGGCCGGCCGCGAATGGGAGCGGTTCGCCGGCCTCGAATTGCCGGCCGAGGAACTGCAGGCTTTCCTCGACGCCGTACCGTGGGCGCAGGAGGAAACGCGCTCCTATCGCGCGGCCGTGGTGCCGGTTCCGGAGACGCTGCCGGCGCCGCGCGGCGCGCGGCAATCGACGCAGGAGGCGTTTGGCCGCATACTCGGGACCCTCGCGGCCGGGGATGACGCGTTGGCCGCGCATATCGTGACGACGTCCCCCGACGTCACGGTGTCGACCAATCTCGGCGCCTGGGTCAACCGGCGCGGGATTTTCGACCGCGCCGAGCGGCACGACGTGTTCCGCGAGGAGAACGTCGTCTCGGCGCAGCGCTGGGCGATGTCGCCCCAAGGCCAGCACATCGAGCTCGGCATCGCCGAGCACAACCTGTTTCTGCAGCTCGCGGCGCTGGGGCTCGCGGGGCCGCTGTTCGGCGGCCGGCTCTTGCCGATCGGCACGCTCTACGACCCGTTTATCAAGCGCGGCCTCGATGCGCTCAACTATGCGCTCTATCAGGGCGCGCGGTTCATCCTGGTGGCGACGCCGTCGGGGATCACCTTGGCGCCCGAGGGCGGCGCGCACCAATCGGTGATCGAGCCGCTGATCGGCCTCGCGCAACCCGGCCTCGTCGCGTTCGAGCCGGCCTTCGCCGACGAACTGGCGGTGCTGCTGCGCTGGGCGCTCGCCGAAATCCAGCGGGACGACGGCGAAGCGGTCTATTTCCGGCTGTCGACCCGGCCGGTCGAGCAGCCGGAGCGGCGGGTCGATGCGCCGCTCGCCGAGGCCATCGTCGACGGCGCCTATTGGCTGCACGAGCCGGGGCCCGATTGCGAGCTGGCGATCGCCTATTGCGGCGCGGTGGCGCCCGAAGCGGTCGCCGCGTTCGAGGCGCTGCGCGAGGATCTGCCCGATGCCGGGCTGCTCGCGGTGACCTCGCCCAACCGGCTGCACCGCGATTGGCGCCGCGCCGCGGCGGAGGGCCGGCCCGGCCTCGCCGCCAGACTGCTGGGGCGATTGCGGCCCGATGCCGCAATCGTCACGGTGGGCGACGGCCATCCGGCGGCGCTGTCATGGCTCGGCGGGGTCGCGCAGCACGCGGTGTTGGCGCTCGGGGTCGACCGGTTCGGCCAATCGGGCGACCTGGCCGATCTCTACCGCTCCTACGGTATCGACCACGACGCGATAATCGACGCCGCGGCGCGCGCCTGCCTGCGCCGCCGCGGCGGCTCAGAATCCAGTTACCCGTTTCAATTCTAAGGTGCTAGGATGCCGCCTGCCAGCCCGCGAGCGGGCTGTCGGTCGGCCCCCCTTGTGCGTTCTCTCAACCGCACGTTGTTTCAACTTGTTACGAGAGGAGTGGTAAAAACCGCCGGCCGGAACAGCCTCGGGTATAAGCGGATCGGGTTTGGGCGAGAGTGGGGAAAAGACGGTATCGTAAGCATAGATCGTTGGTGATTTGACGCAGAGGCGGTAACCGGTAGGACGATGGATCGCAACGACGACGTACAGCGCCTGTTTTCGTGGCTGCAGACACCGGACCTGCGGTACCGGGAGTTTGCCGATGCGCGCGACGTGCCCGATGTCGCGCCGGCGGCGCGCCCGCGGCCGCCGGCCGGCCGGGACGACGCTGCCGCGGGCGCCCCGCCGGCGGCGGCGGAGCCCGCGCCGCGACCGCGCGGCCCGTTGCGCCAGCCCGAATTTTCCGAGCCGGTGTCGCCGCCCGCCGCGCCGGCGCACGAGGCGGCCGGGCACGAGGCGCCGGGCGAGGCGGGGCACGAGGCGCCGGGCGCCGGTGCCACCGCGGCGGCGGGCGCGCCGGGTCTGCTCGGCGGCGCCTACCGCGGCACCGGGCAGCCGCCGGGCGCGGCCGAGGCCGTGCCCGAACCGGCACCGGGCGCGCGGCAGGCCGGCGGCAATGCGCTCGACTCGGTGTTCGGCCGGCTGGGCAGGCGCAACCGGAGCGAGCCGGACGACGGCGCGGCGCCGCGGCCGGGCGAGCGGCCGCCGCCCGGCGGCCGCTCACGCTGACGCGATGACCAAGAGGGAGGTTGGCCTGCGGGCGCGGGCATTGCAGGAGACTTGCCCGGGCGGTGAGGGGCCGCGGCGGGCGCCGTCGGCAAGCGCGCCGCGGCGCCGCGGCCGGCCCGGGCGGAGAGGGGCGAGGAGATGCTGGGGCGGCTGAGTCGCGTAGGGGAATCGGATTTTGTCGGCCAGAACCTGGTTCTGGCGGCCATGGTCGTTGCCGGCGTCTTCTTTCTCGGCATCGTCATCATCACGCCGCTCGACCTGGTGTCGCAGGCGCTGTTCGCGGTGCTGACGATCGTGGTGATGCTGCTGATCCGCGGCCAGCCCTCGCGCGGGGTGACGCTGATCCTCATCACGCTGTCGATGGTCGTGTCGACCCGCTACATCTGGTGGCGCCTGACCGAGACGCTGCAATTCCCGTCCGAGCTCGAAGCGTTTCTCGGGATCGGGCTGATCCTGGCCGAGCTCTACGC
>JAFAWI010000255.1 GCA_019241915.1 Alphaproteobacteria bacterium | reverse complement strand
ACCTCGCGCAGCACCCGGTCATAGAGCCCCGCGGCCGGCATCGCGCCTTTGTGGGCGGTGAAGTAGTCGTTTATATGACGCTCGACCGCGCCGCCCAGCCCCTCCGCCGCCGTCTCGCTCGACGGCGGAACCTCCAAAGGAGCGGCGGCGAGCTCGGCCTCGATGACGTCGATCCCGATGACCTCCTGCGAATACAGCGCGGCCAGCCGGCGCACGAGATTTTCCAGTTCACGCACATTGCCGGGCCAACGATAGCGCCGCAGGCGCTCCATCGCCGCTTCGTCGAGCACCTTGGCCGGCAACCCCTCTTTTGCCGCCAGCGCCGCGAAATGACGCGTCAGCGCCGGAATATCGGCGGTGCGCTCGCGCAGCGGCGGGATGCGGATCGGTGCGACGTTGAGCCGGTAGAACAGATCCTCCCGGAAGATGCCCTGTCGGATCAGCTGCGCCAGGTCGCGATGGGTCGCGGCGATGATACGGCTATCGGCGCGAATCGGCGCGCGTCCACCAACCGAGGTGTACTCGCCTTCCTGCAGCACGCGCAGCAATCGCGTCTGCGCCTCGAACGGCATGTCGCCGATCTCGTCGAGAAACAACGTGCCGCCCTTGGCTTGCTCAAACCGCCCGGCGCTGCGCTGCGCGGCGCCGGTAAAGGCGCCGCGCTCGTGCCCGAACAGCTCGCTTTCGATCAGCTCGCGCGGGATCGCGGCCATATTGATAGCGACAAACGGCCCCGACCGCCGCTTGCCAAAATCGTGCAAGGCACGGGCGACGAGTTCCTTGCCGGTGCCGCTTTCGCCGGTGATCAGCACCGACAGATCGGTGCCCATTAGCCGGGCAATGGCGCGGTAGATCTCCTGCATCGCCGGCGAGCGCCCGATCAGCGGCAACGGCTCGTCGTCGACCTCCTCCTCGCTCAATGCCGCAAGCGGCGCGCTGAGCGCGCGCTCGACCACATTGACCAGCTCGCGCAGATCGAATGGCTTTGGCAGGTATTCGAAGGCGCCGCGCTCGGTCGCCTTGACCGCGGTCAACAGCGTGTTTTGCGCGCTCATCACAATGACGCGCAGATCGGGCCGCAGCTTTTTGATCCGGGGGATGAGGTCGAGCCCGTTTTCGTCGGGCATGATGACGTCGGTGATGACCAGATCGCCCTCGCCGTCCGCGATCCAGCGCCACAGCGTCGAGGCGCTGCCGGTCATTCGCACGTCGTGACCGAGCCGCGCCAGTGCCTGGTTCAGCACGGTGCGGACCGCCCGATCGTCGTCAGCTACCAGTATCGTCGCGCTCATTTGCCAACTCGCCCCGTCGACTGTCGCGGGGGACCACCGGCAGAAACACCCGAAACGCCGTCCGTCGCGGCTGACTGTCGAATTCGATGATGCCGCCGTGGTCGCCGATCACTTTGGCGACCAGTGCAAGACCAAGGCCAGTTCCGTTGCGCTTGGTGGTCACAAACGGATCGAACAGATGGGGCCGCAGGTCTTCGGGGATGCCGGGACCGTTATCGATGATTGAGACCATCAGCGGCACCTGGCGCGGCCGCTCGCCACCGGCGGTCGAGACGCGGCGGCCATGGCGATAGGCGGTGGCGATGACGATCTCGCCGCCAACCGCCGACACAGCCTCCGCCGCGTTCTTGACCAGATTGAGGAACACCTGGACGAGCAGATCGCGGCTGCCATGCACCGGCGGGAGCGAGGGGTCGTACTCCTCGGCAAACCGCACGTGACGCGCAAAGCCGGTTTGCGCCACCTTGCGCACCCGCTCCAGCACCTCATGGATGTTGACCGCGCCGCGCGACAACGGCTGCGGCTCCGAGAACGCCTCCATCCGGTCGACCAGCGCGACGATGCGGTCGGTTTCATCGCAAATCAGCTGGGTCAGCGCGCGGCCGTCTTCATCGGCGTCCTGCTCGAGCAGCTGCGCCGCGCCGCGGATGCCCGAAAGCGGGTTCTTGACCTCGTGCGCGAGCATCGCCGCCATCGCGGTCATCGAGCGCGCGGCATGGCGATGCCCGAGCTGGCGGTCCAGCTGGTCGGCGATCGCCCGCTCGTGCAGCGACAGCGTCAGCATCTCGCTGGCTTCGCCGACCAGCGCCGCCTGGATCGTCATCGGCCGCGGCGGCAGCCGCGGCCCTTCGATCGCGACGTCGTACTCGACCATCGAGCCTCCGTCGCGCCAGACCGCCTCGATCAGCGCAAACACCGGGCTGTCGGCGACGATGAGTTCAGTCAGCGCCGTCCCCTGCAGCGCGGCCGCGCTCATGCCGAGAAGCTGCTCGGCCGCAGGATTGGCGAAGCGGATGCGGCCGCAGCGGTCGAGCGCGACAATGGGATCGGGCAGGGCCGCGAGCAACAGAGCAGGATCGAGGCTGGCGGCGTTGCCGGCGGCCGCAGCCATTCTCAGGCGGCCTCGCGCTCGATAAGCGGTTCATAGAAACGGCGAATGAGGCCGCGGACGGTTCCGGGGTCTTCGGTGCGGTTGACCGCGGCACGAAACTCGGCCGATCCGGGCAAGCCCTTCGAATACCATCCGACATGCTTGCGCGCGATCTTCACACCGACCGCGCTGCCGTAATGCAACAGCATGTCGTCATAATGCGCGGAGACGGTCCGATACTGGCTGGCGAGCGGCGGGTCCCCGACGCGCCGCCGGCCGTTCAGCCAGGCCATGACTTGCGCCACGAACCAGGGGCGCCCGTAGGCGCCGCGCCCGATCATCACGCCGTCGGCGCCGCTTTCGTCGAGCGCGCGCGCGGCATCGTCGAGACTGTTGATGTCGCCATTGGCGATGACCGGGATCGAGACCGCCTCTTTCACCTCGCGGATGAAGCGCCAATCGGCGCTGCCGCCAAACATCTGGCAGCGCGTGCGCCCGTGCACGGTGACCATGCGGATGCCGCTGTCCTGCGCGATGCGCGCGAGCCGCGGCGCGTTGCGGTTGCGGTCGTCCCAGCCGGTGCGCATCTTCAAGGTGACCGGCAAACCGACCGCCTTCACGGTCGCTTCGAGAATGCGGGCGGCGTGCACCTCATCGCGCATCAGCGCCGAGCCGGCGTGACCATTGACGACCTTTTTTACCGGGCAGCCGAAATTGATGTCGATGATCGCGGCGCCCCGGTCGGCGTTGAGCTTTGCCGCCTCGGCCATCACCGCCGGCTCGCAGCCGGCGAGCTGCACCGCCATCGGCTGCTCGTCAGCGCAGGTCCTGGCCATGGTCAGCGATTGGCGCGTCTCGCGGATCGCGGCCTGACTGGCGATCATCTCGGAGACGACGAGCCCCGCCCCGCTGCGCTTGACAAGACGCCGGAATGGCAAATCGGTGACGCCGGACATCGGCGCCAGGATGACGGGGTCGTCGAGCGTCAGCGGCCCGATCGCAATGCTCATCAAACGCTCAGTTTTTTGTGCTGCCCAAAACTTAGGCAGCAATTTTACAAAATATCTTGCTGCGCCGCAACATGAGGCCACGGGCGACGCTGTCAGAAGGCATGCCCGCGCGCTTCAATTGGCGACGGCTGCACCGTTCGGTAAGGTTGGGCATGGGTTCAACCGTCGCGCTCATCCTGGCCGCCGGTCGCGGCTCCCGGTTCGGCGGTCCGATACCGAAGCAATACCTGCCGCTGGCCGGGTCGAGCGTACTGCGCCATGCAGTGACAGCATTCGCCAGCCACCCACGGGTCGATGGCGTGATCTTGACGATCCGGCCCGAGGATCGCGGTCTCTGCGACACCTCGCTCGCCGGCCTCGACCTGCCGCCGCCGGTGGCGGGCGGCGCCGAACGGCAGGACTCGGTGCGTTTGGGGCTTGAGGCGCTGGCGCCGCACCGGCCGTCGCGGGTGCTGATCCATGACGGGGCGCGCCCGCTTCCAGACGCGGCGCTGATCGGCCGGGTGCTCGACGGACTCGACCATGCCGACGCGGCGATCCCCGGTCTGCCGCTCGGCGACACGATCAAACGCGTCGCCGGCGAGCGGATCGTCGACACCGTCGAGCGCACCGGCTTGTGGCGCGTGCAGACGCCGCAGGGTTTTCGCTTCGACGCCATCTTCGAGGCGCATCGCGCCGCGGCCGGCAAGGCGCTGACCGACGATGCCGCGGTCGCCGAGGCGGCCGGGATCGTGCCGCTGATCGTCACCGGCAGCGAGGAGAACCTGAAAGTGACGACAGCCGACGATCTCCGCAGGGCCGAGCGGCTGCTCGCCGCGCGGCAGGGCGATGTGCGGGTCGGGCAAGGTTTCGACGTGCACCCGTTCGGGCCGGGAGACCGGCTGGTGGTGTGCGGCGTGCCGATCCCGCACGACGCCGGCGCGATCGGGCATTCCGACGCCGATGTCGGGCTGCACGCGCTGACCGATGCGATCCTCGGCGCGGTCGGGGCCGGCGATATCGGCATGCACTTTCCGCCGAGCGACCCGCAATGGAAGGGCGCCAGCTCCGACCGCTTTCTCGCCCACGCGGTCGGGCTGGTGCGGGCCCGGCGCGGTAGCATCGCTGCGCTCGACGTGACGATCGTCTGCGAGCGGCCGCGCATCGGCCCATACCGTGCGGCGATGATCGAGCGCATCGCGGCGATCGCCGGCATCGCGGCGGACAGGGTCAGCGTCAAGGCGACGACCACCGAAAAGCTCGGCTTTACCGGTCGCGGCGAAGGCATTGCCGCACAAGCGGTCGCGACGGTGCGGCTGCCGCTGTGACCGCGGCCGGCCCCCCCTCGCCCGCCCACGCTTCGCGCAGGCGCCTCCCTCTGCCCGTTGACGCGGGGCGAGGGATGCAGACGTGCTCCCTTTCCCCGTCCGCGGGGAGAGGGTCTCGGTGACGAGCGGGCTCGGCCTGCCGCTGACCCAGCCAACGGCATTGATCGCGAGCGGTTTCGGTATCGGGCTGATGCCCCGCGCACCGGGAACCTGGGCATCGCTTGCCGCCCTACCCTGCGCCTGGGGCCTTTGTTGGTGTTGCGGAACTGCGGGCCTGGCGGCCGCAACGGCCGTCGCCTTCCTCGCCGGCTGGTGGGCGTCGGAGCAGGTGGCCAGGACCAGCCCAGTTGCCGATCCGGGCTGGGTCGTTGTCGACGAGATCGCCGGTCAATGGCTGGTGCTGCTGTTCGTCCCGCAGCGCGTCTGGTTTTATGGGGCGGCCTTTGCCGCCTTCCGGCTGTTCGACATCTGGAAGCCGTTTCCGGTCTCGTGGTGCGACCGCAACGTTCGGGGCGGACTCGGCATCATGCTCGACGATGTCGCGGCCGCGATTTACGCTGCGATGCTCATCGCGATTGCCGAGGGAGTGGCCGGTGTTCGACCGTGAGACCGCCGCGCTGGCGACGGCGGCGCTTGACGCCTGCCGGCGCCGCGGCTGGCGGATCGCGACGGCGGAGAGCTGCACCGGCGGTCTTGTTGCCGCGGCGCTCACCGCCATTGCCGGTGCGTCGGAGGTGTTCGAGCGCGGTTTCGTGACCTACTCCAACCGCTCGAAGAGGGAACTGCTTGGGCTGCCCGAAGCGACACTGACGACGCATGGGGCGGTCAGCGCCGAGACCGCGCTGGCACTAGCGCAAGGTACGGTCGTGCGGGCCGGGGCCGATCTTGCCGTGTCAGTCACCGGCATCGCCGGGCCGGGCGGAGGCACGGTCGACAAGCCGGTCGGGCTGATCTACCTGGGGGTGGCGACCCGGGCTGCCGGGCGCAGCGAGCGGCACGTCTTTTCCGGCGATCGCA
>JAFAWI010000228.1 GCA_019241915.1 Alphaproteobacteria bacterium | reverse complement strand
GAGATCGTCCGCACCGATGCGGCGCGCGGCCTGATCTTCGTGAAGGGCTCGGTGCCCGGCTCGAAGGGCGGCTGGCTGCTCGTGCACGATGCGGTCAAGGTGCCGCTCCACGCCGACGCGCCGAAGCCGGCGGGTCTCAAGTCGATGGAAGCCGAGCTCGAGGCCGCCCACGAGGAAGCGCCCGCGGGCATGGTCGAGACCGCGGCGGTCCACGAGATCCCGGCGCTGCCGAGCGACGCGGAAGTCGCGGCCGGCGCGGCTGCGGCCGATGCGCATGGCGCCGGCCAGGCCGATCCGGACGCGGTGCCGCGACGCTTCTCGAGCTGCCAGGTAACGACCCGGTGGAGGATGTCGGCGCGCGGCTCGACGCCGAACACCGCATCGCTCAATTCGATGTCCTGCCGGCCTTGCCGCCGTCGAGGCTCTGAACTTTGACCTTCATGGCTTAGCCTTCCTGGCCTTCGGTCGCTTCCGGAGCGGCGGCCGTTTCGGCCGGCGTCTCGGCGGGAGCATTGTCGTTGTCACGGGCGCGGATGCCGGCCGGGTAAGGCGCGTCCTTGGGACGGGCGACCTTCACCGCGTCCTTGACCAGCAGCCAGCCGCCCTTGTGGCCGGGAACCGATCCCTTGACGAAGATCAGGCCGCGATCGGCGTCGGTGCGCACGATCTCGAGATTCTGCTGGGTGCGGTTGCGGGCGCCCATATGGCCGGCCATCTTCTTGTTCTTGAACACGCGGCCCGGATCCTGGCGGTTGCCGGTCGAGCCGTGCGAGCGGTGGGAGAGCGACACGCCGTGCGTGGCGCGCAGACCGCCGAAGCCCCAGCGCTTCATCGCGCCGGCAAAGCCCTTGCCCTGGGTCACGCCCTGGATGTCGACGAACTGGCCGGCGACATAATGGTCGGCGGTGAGCTCGGTGCCGACATCGAGCAACGCATCCTCGGCGACGACGAACTCGGCGACGCGCGCCTTCGGCTCCACCTCGGCCTTGCCGAAATGGCCGCGCTGCGGCTTGGCCACATTCTTCGCCTTGGCGGTGCCGGCGCCGAGCTGGAGCGCGACATAGCCGTCCCGCTCCGCTTCCTTGCGCGCCACCACCTGGACATTGTCGAGCGCCAGGACGGTGACCGGCACGTGGCGGCCATCCTCCTGGAACAGGCGGGTCATCCCCATCTTCTTCGCGATCACGCCGGTGCGCATGACCCACATACTCCTGTGACAGAGGCCCCGCGGCACCAATTGCCGGGGGCGTGTTCAAGCCCAAAATCGATGCGTGCCCCGCCTGGGCTCGTGCTCCGCCCGAAGGCGAAACGGCGGGGACGCAGTCCACGGCAAGCCGTGCGGTATCACCCTATCTCGTCATCCCAGCGAAGGCTGGGATCCCAGTGATGTTCAGGCGCTGAGGCCTTCACCCGCTGGGCCCCAGCCTTCGCTGGGGCAACGTGCTCGCTAGGCGAGCTTGATCTCCACATCGACGCCGGCAGCGAGATCGAGCTTCATCAAAGCGTCGACCGTCTGCGGCGTCGGCTGCACGATGTCGAGCAGCCTCTTGTACGTCCTCACCTCGAACTGCTCGCGCGACTTCTTGTCGATGTGCGGCGAGCGGTTGACGGTGAACTTCTCGATGCGCGTCGGCAGCGGAATGGGACCGCGAATGAGAGCACCCGTCCGGCGCGCCGTGTCGGCGATGTCGCCCGTGGCCTGATCGAGCACTCGATGATCGAACGCCTTCAGGCGAATGCGGATGTTCTGCGTTTCCATAACCTGCTTACCGATTGCAAAGAGCCGGCTCCATAAGGAGCAAACCAAACAAAGCCAATCCGGACCCTCGCGGCCCCGGAGTGGCCATTACTCCCACTGAAAAAGCGAGCCGCCCGAATCTGCCGATCCGGGCGGCTGCGGGCCCTATATTACTTCGTGATCTCGGCGACAACCCCGCGCCGACGGTCCGGCCGCCCTCGCGGATGGCGAAGCGCAGGCCCTGGTCCATGGCGATCGGGGCGATCAGCTTCACGCCCAGATTCACGTTGTCGCCGGGCATGACCATCTCGGTGCCCTCCGGCAGCACCACTTCGCCCGTCACGTCGGTCGTGCGGAAGTAGAATTGCGGCCGGTAGTTGGCGAAGAACGGCGTGTGACGGCCGCCCTCGTCCTTCGAGAGCACGTAGACCTCAGCCTTGAAGTCGGTGTGCGGCGTGATCGAGCCGGGCTTGGCCAGAACCTGACCGCGCTCGACCTCCTCACGGCCGATGCCGCGCAGCAGCGCGCCGATATTGTCGCCCGCCTGGCCCTGGTCGAGCAGCTTGCGGAACATCTCGACGCCGGTGACGACCGTCTTCTTGGTGTCGGAGATGCCGACGATCTCGACTTCCTCGCCGACCTTGACGATGCCGGTCTCGACACGGCCGGTTACCACGGTGCCACGGCCCGAGATCGAGAACACGTCCTCGATTGGCATCAGGAACGGCTTGTCGAGCGGACGCTCCGGCTGCGGGATGTAGGAATCGACGGCGGCCATCAGCTCCAGAACCGCCTCGCGGCCGATCTTCGCGTCGCTGTCCTCGAGCGCGGCGAGAGCCGAGCCCTTGATCACCGGAATGTCGTCGCCCGGGAAGTCGTAGGAGGAGAGCAGCTCGCGGATCTCGAGCTCCACCAGCTCGATCAGCTCCTCGTCGTCGACCTGGTCGACCTTGTTCATGAACACGACCAGCGCCGGAACGCCGACCTGACGGGCGAGCAGGATGTGCTCGCGGGTCTGCGGCATCGGGCCGTCGGCGGCCGACACGACCAGGATCGCGCCGTCCATCTGGGCGGCGCCGGTGATCATGTTCTTCACATAGTCGGCGTGGCCCGGGCAGTCGACGTGCGCATAGTGGCGCTTCTCGGTCTCATACTCGACGTGGGCGGTCGAGATGGTGATGCCGCGCTCGCGCTCCTCGGGCGCCTTGTCGATCTGGTCGTAGGCGGTGAAGGTGGCGCCGCCGGTC
>JAFAWI010000214.1 GCA_019241915.1 Alphaproteobacteria bacterium | reverse complement strand
AATGAGCCGGTCGCGGCCGGCTGCCCCGCGATTGCGCCCGCGGACCGCCGATGACACTCTCCTCGCGCCCTGACCGGAGTCCTCTATGTCCCGCAAGCTTCGCGCCGCCGTCGCCCAACTCGGCCCGATCCATCTCGCCGACAGCCGCGCCTCTGTGGTGAAGCGGTTGTGCGCGCTGCTGCGCGAGGCACATGCCGGCGGGGCCAAGTTCGTTGTGTTTCCCGAACTGGCGCTGACCACGTTCTTTCCGCGCTGGTGGATGACCGACCAGGCCGAGATCGACCGCTTCTTCGAAGCTCAGATGCCGAGTCCCGACACGCAACCTTTGTTCGAGCTGGTGCGCGA
Source organism: Alphaproteobacteria bacterium (assembly GCA_019241915.1). Taxonomy (GTDB): domain Bacteria; phylum Pseudomonadota; class Alphaproteobacteria; order ATCC43930; family CGMCC-115725; genus DATARH01. Next base: position 3,614 of record JAFAWI010000214.1, on the reverse strand, counting down.
ATTGGGTATCGCCTTCTATCTCGGCTATGCCGAGCTGACCGAGGAGGCGGGGCAGACCCGCCGCTTCAACACGTCGATCCTGGTCGAGCGCGACGGGCGCATCGTCGGCCGCTATCGCAAGATCCACCTGCCCGGTCATTCGGAACACCTGCCGGACGCGCCGTTCCAGCACCTCGAAAAGCGCTACTTCGAGGTCGGCAACGAGGGCTTCAAGGTGTGGCGCGCGATGGACGCGGTGGTCGGCATGTGCATCTGCAACGACCGGCGCTGGCCCGAGACCTATCGCGTCATGGGGCTGCAGGGGGTCGAGATCGTCGCGCTCGGCTACAACACGCCGTCGCACAACATCCACCACCCCGAGCCGGTGCACCTGCGGATGTTCCACCACCTCTTGAGCCTGCAGGCCAACGCCTACCAGAACGCGGCCTGGGTGCTGGCGGCGGCGAAATGCGGCGCCGAGGACGGTTTCCACATGATCGGCGGTTCGGCGATCGTCGCGCCCACCGGGGAAATCGCCGCCCAGGCGATGAGCGAGGACGACGAGGTGATCGCCGTCAACCTCGATCTCCAACTCGGCGACTACCTGCGCCGCACCGTCTTCGCTTTCGAGAAGCACCGCCGCATCGAGCATTACGGTCTGATCACCGAACGCACCGGGGCCGTGACAGAGGTGTGAGGGAGCCTGGTCAACTCCGGCCGTAATCGTCGTCGTAGCGGATGATGTCGTCTTCGTCGAGATAGGGACCCGACTGCACTTCAATAACGTGCAGCGGGATTTTCCCCGGGTTTTCCAGGCGGTGCGGCGTGCCGAGCGGGATATAGGTCGACTGGTCCTCGGTCAGCAATATGTCCTCGTTGCCGCGCCGGATCTTGGCGGTGCCCTGCACCACGACCCAATGCTCGGCCCGGTGGTGGTGCATCTGCAACGACAGCTTACGGCCCGGCTTCACGAGGATATGCTTGACCTGGACGCGGTGACCGGCGTGCAGCGTCTCGTAGCTGCCCCACGGCCGGTGGACGCGCGGCAGCGCATCGGCCTCCGGGCGTTTCTCGGCAGAGAGCCGCGCCACCAGCCGGCGCACGTCCTGCGCCCGGTCGCGCGGCGCCAGCATCACCGCGTCCTGGGTCGCGACCACGAGCAGGTCTTCGATGCCGAGTGCGGCGACCAGGCCCGCTTCGGAGCGGATGTACGAATTTCGCGCGTCCTCGGCGACCACATTGCCAAGGATCGCGTTGCCCGACGCGTCCTTGTCGGCCAGCTCCCACAGCGCGTCCCACGACCCGAGGTCGCTCCAGCCCATGCTGACCGGCACGACCGCGGCGCGCGCCGTGTGCTCCATCACCGCATAGTCGATCGAGTCCGCCGGGCAGGCGGCGAACGCCTCCTTGTCGAGGCGGCAGAAGTCCTCGTCCCGCCGCGCGGCGGCGAGTGCTTTTTTGCAGGCGGCCAGCATGTCGGGCCGCAGCCGCTCCAGCTCGCCGAGGAAGAGCCGCGCCGGCAACAGAAATATGCCGCTGTTCCAGAAGAAATCGCCGGACGCAAGATAGGCCTCCGCGGTCGCCGCATCGGGCTTTTCGACAAAGCGCGCGGCCGCGAAGGCGCCTTCGGCCTCGTCGAGTGCGGCCCCCCGCTCGATATAGCCGTACCCGGTCTCGGCCTTTTCCGGCTTGATGCCGAACGTCACCAGATGACCGGTCCGGGCCGCCACCGCCGCGCGCTCGATCGCAGTAAGGAACGCGGCGCGATCGTCGATCGCGTGGTCGGACGGCATCAGCAGCATCAGCGCGTCGCGCTCGGCGGCCACCAGCGACAGTGCTGCGACCGCGGCGGCCGGCGCGGTGTTGCGGCCGGCGGGTTCAAGCACGATGGCGCGCGGCGCGAGATCGATCTCGCGCAGCTGCTCGGCGATGATGAACCGGTGTTCCTCGTTGGCGATCACCAGCGGGGGGCCAAAGCCGACAACCCCGGTGACCCGCAGCGCCGCCTGCTGCAACAGGCTGCGCTCGCCGACCAGTGGCAGCAGCTGCTTTGGATAATGCGCGCGCGACATCGGCCACAGCCGCGTGCCCGACCCGCCCGAGAGGATCACCGGGTGGATCGGTCCGGCTTGTTTGCTGTCCTTGCCCATGCGGTCCGAATACCGCCGTTACGGTTAACTTAACGCAAATATTTATCGGCTTGGCGCTCAGGCGTTGCCCTTGGCCTCCCGCCACAGGCCGAGCTTCTCCTGCACCACCCGATCGGAAAAGCTGAACAGCACCGCTTCCGCGCTGGCGTGATGGGTATGCGCCATCCAGCTCGGCACGACAAAAATGTCGTGCTGCTTCCAGGGCATCGCCATGTCGCCGACCCGCGTCTCGCCCTCTCCCTCGACGCAGACGAACACGGTGCCGTCGGTGGCCCGGTAGGGCAGCGACGTGAAACCGGCCGGCAGCATCTGGACAAAGGTCGCAATCGTCGGCATCGCAAACTCGCCCGATGCCGGATTGACATAGCGCAGCTTGTGCCCGTGGTACGGGTCGGGCGCGCCGTTCTTCGCCAGCGCGGCCAGCGCTTCGCGGGTGCGGGCGTATGGGTAATTGAACACCGGCGAGGTCTCGACCTCTGGCTTCCAGTCGACCGGCAGCAGATTGTTGCCGTAGCGCGCGTGGCTGTCGCCTTGCGGCCGCGCCACCGGCTGCACCTCGCCGGGGTAGTTCTCGGCAAAGCTGGCGTTGAGCAGGCTGACGATCTGGATATCGAGCCCGTCGAGCCACACCATCGGCTCGTTGGTGTCGTTGCCGTGGTCGTGCCAGGTCCACGACGGGGTGATGACAAAGTCGCCCGGCTCCATCAGCGTGCGCTCGCCGTCGACCGCCGTGTAGGCGCCATGCCCCTCGATGATAAAGCGCAGCGCCGATTGCGTGTGCCGGTGCGCCGGCGCGGTCTCGCCCGGCATGATCAGCTGCAACCCGGCGAACAGCGAGCCGGTGATCGACGCCTGCCCGCCGAGCCCGGGGTTCATCAGCATCAGTACGCGCCGCGTCGCCTCCTGCGCGGTGATCAGGCTGCCCGACTGCATCAGGAACGGCCGCACATCGCGGTAATGCCAGATCGCCGGCAGCGCCCGCGGCACCGGCGCCGGCGTCACCAGGCTGTGCAGCTGCTCCCACAACGGCGCGAGGTTGGCCGGCGCGATCTGCTCGTAGAACGCCTGCCGCTCCGGGGTGCGAAGGGATGCTTGCTCAGTACTCATCACGACCCCTGATCCGCTTCCCGCGCAACCGGGACCCAGGGCTGGCGATGTGACCGATGTGCTGGGTCCCTTGCTTTCGCAGGGGAAGCAAGAATGCTTACTCCGCCGCTTGGCGCTGCCGCTCGCCGAGGCTGTAGCCGATCTTTTCGAGGTCGGCGATCAGCGCCTTCGACTCCGCGTCGGACAGCCGCTCCATCGGCGGGCGGACATTGGCCCAGTCGGGGTCGCCGTGGAAATGCGCGACGATGCGCTTCAGCGCCGGCACCATCGGGTATTTCTGGATCGTCATGCGCACTTCGGTGACGGCGGCCTGGAGCCGGTCGGCCTGCGGCGTCTTCCAGTTCTCGTAGACCTTGCGGATGCCCGGCACGTTGACGT
>JAFAWI010000185.1 GCA_019241915.1 Alphaproteobacteria bacterium | reverse complement strand
GATCGAGCCGCAGCGCGAGATGCTGCACCTGCCCGACGACCGCACGCTCAGCCTGTCGGTTTCGCCGCATCCGCTCGGCGGGCTGATCTTTGTCTACGAGGACGTCACCGACAGGCTCGCGCTCGAGCGCTCGTACAACACACTGATCGAGGTGCAGCGCGAGTCGCTCGACAACCTGTTCGAAGGTATTGCCGTATTCGGCAGCGACGGCCGGCTCAAGCTGCACAACCCGGCCTATCGCAGGCTATGGGGGCTGTCGGAAAGCGACATCGCCGGCGAGCCCCATATCAGCGAAATTGTCGAGAAGACGCGTGCCTATTACGATGACGGGGTCGATTGGCCGACGCGAAAGGCGGGCATCATCGCGTCGATCTCGGCCGGGTCGCTGCTCAGCGATCGTCTCGACCGCCGCGACGGCAGCGTGATGCAGGTTGCGACCGTGCCGCTGCCCGACGGCAACGTTCTGGTCAGCTACCAGGACATGACCGATACCGCGCGGGTCGAGCGCGCACTGCGCGAGCGCGCCGAGGCGTTGGAGACCGCCGGACGGCTCAAGAGCGAATTCATCGCCAACGTATCCTACGAGCTGCGGACGCCGCTCAATGCGATTATCGGCTTTGCCGAGATCCTGGCGCAGGGCTATTTCGGGCCGCTGACGCCGCGCCAGCTCGACTACAGCCGAGGCATCCTCGACAGCTCGCACCGACTGCTGTCGCTGATCAACGACATCCTCGACCTGGCGACGATCGAGGCCGGCTACATGACGCTCGAGACCCGGCGGATCGACGTCCACGACATGCTGCAATCGGTGCTGACGCTGACCCGCGAGCGGGCGCGCAACCAGAATCTCGATCTGACGCTCGAATGCCCCGCCGCAATCGGCGCCATCAACGCGGACGAGCGTCGGCTCAAGCAGGCGATGTTCAACCTCGTGTCCAACGCGATCAAGTTTACGCCGTCCGGCGGCTCGATCCGCATTGCCGCACGGCGCGATGGCCCCGATCTGGTGTTGTCCGTCAGCGACACCGGGGTCGGCATCCCCGCCGCCGAGCAGGCCCGGGTTTTTGAAAAGTTTGAGCGTGGCGACCCGTCGCTGCATCAGACCGGTGCAGGGCTTGGGTTGTCGCTGGTCAAGAACCTGATCGAGCTGCACGGCGGCGCGGTGACGATGGAATCGCGCGCCGAAGAAGGCACGACGGTGAGCTGCCGCTTGCCCACGAGCGTGCCGGCGGCCAGCGCCGCGGCAACCGAGTCGGAGACGGTCGCCGGTCAAGGTTAAGCCGCCGCCGCTGCTCGGTGGCCGGTGCCGGAGGGTCAGACAGCGCCGCCCGGCACGCCTTTTGTCGTAGAGTACTCGAAATGCAGCGCCCGGCCCGGGTGAACCAGCGGGTGGATGGCGTGCGCCGCGGTCGCCGCCTCGGCAAAGCCGGTGAGGATCAGTTTCAGCTTGCCGGCATAAGCGGCGACGTCGCCGATCGCGAAGACGCCCGGCCGCGAGGTGGCCCCCGTTGCGGGGTCGGTGGCGATGCGGCCATCCGCGAACCGCAGCCCCCATCCCGCGAGCGGGCCGAGCTCGCTGGCCAATCCGAAAAACGGCAGCAGGCAATCGGCTGCCAAGCGGCGTTCTCTTCCAGCCAGATCGGCGACGACCACGGTCGACAGACGGCCGTCGGCACCTTCCAACCCCGAGAGCTGATAGGGGATCACCAGCTCAACCTTGCCCGCCGCGGCCAATTGTTCGAGACGCGCCTGCGATTGCGGCGCGGCACGGAATTTGGGGCGGCGGTGGACCACCATCACGCTCGCCGCCAGTTCGGCGAGCGAGAGCGCCCAATCGACCGCGGAATCGCCGCCGCCAGCGATCACGACGCGCTTCCCGCGAAAATCCTCGCGCCGCCGCACAAGGTAAAAAACGCTGGTGCCTTCGTAGCGTTCGATGCCGGGGAGCGGCGGCCGGTTCGGCCCGAAGGCGCCGCCGCCCGCTGCGATCATGACGGCTTTAGCCGCGATCCGGGCACCGCCGGCTGTCGTCAAGACAAAATCGCCGGCATCGCCATCGAGCGCTGTGACCGCTTGCCCGAGATGATAGACCGGCGCGAACGGCGCGGCCTGCCCGGCCAGCCGTTCGACCAGTTCCGCGGCATCGATTCGGGGGTAGCCGGGGATGTCGTAGATCGGTTTTTCGGGATAGAGCGCGGCGCACTGCCCGCCGATGGTGTCGAGCGCGTCGAACACATGGCACCGCATATCGAGCATGCCGCATTCGAACACGGCAAAGAGTCCCACCGGACCGGCGCCGATGATCGCCACGTCGGTATGCTCGACGGGAGCAGCCATCGGGCGAGCTTAACCGCGCCGAGCCCGTGCGCAACGGGATGTTGCCGGCGCGGCGGGCTGCGGGCATACAGGGGCGATGACGGTGATTGAGCTGGCCGATGAGATCGCAACCGAGGCGCTGGCCGCGCGGCTCGCGGCGCTGGCGCGGCCGGGCGACGTCATCGCGCTGTCGGGCGAGCTTGGCGCCGGCAAGAGCACCTTTGCGCGGGGCTTCATCCGCGCGCGCGGCTGCCTGGAAGAGGTGCCCAGCCCGACCTTCACGCTGATGCAGACCTACGACGTGCCCGGCGGCGCGATCTGGCACTTCGACCTCTATCGGCTGCGCCGCCCGGAGGAAGCCTGGGAACTCGATATCGAGGACGCGTTCGACAGCGGCATCTCGCTAATCGAATGGCCGGACCGGCTGGGACCGCTGCTGCCGCGGCGAAGCCTCGGCATTGCCTTGGCGTTTGACGCCGGCGCGGACGGACGGCGCGCGACGTTGATGCCGGGCGGGGATTGGGCCGAGCGGCTCGCAGGGTGGACTGCGCGCGCCTAGCGATGGAACAGCGCGCCGCCGCGATCGCCGATTTTCTCGCCGAGGCCGGCTGGGGGACAGTGGCGCCGGCACCGCTTGCCGGCGACGCGTCGTTCCGCCGCTATTACCGGCTGGCCGAGCCGGCGCGGCGGGCGGTGCTGATGGATGCCCCGCCGCCGCATGAGGATGTCCGGCCTTATGTCGCGGTCGCCGACATGCTGCGCGGACACGGGCTCAGCACGCCCGCAATCTATGCCGCCGACGAAGCGCTCGGGGCGCTACTGATCGAGGATTTTGGCGACGACACCTATACGCGGCTGCTGGCACGCGGAGCGGACGAGGCGGCGCTGTACACACTGGCCATCGACACGCTGATCGCGCTGCAACGCGCGGTCACGGCGCCGCCCAACCTGCCTCCCTATGACGAGCTGACCTTGCTGCGCGAAGCCGCGCTGTTGATCGAGTGGTACGCACCGGCGGTGCTCGATCCGCCGTTGTCCGCAACCGCATGCGACGACTATGTCGCGTTGTGGCGCGAGGTTTTACCGCTCGTCGCATTGCCAGGCCCGACGCTGGTGCTGCGCGACTTCCACGTCGACAATTTGATGCTGCTGGAGGGCCGGACGGGAGTGCAGGGCTGCGGCCTGCTCGATTTTCAGGACGCACTGTGCGGACCGGCCAGCTATGACCTGGTGTCGCTGCTGGAGGATGCACGGCGCTCGGTGCGGCCGGCGCTGCGCGAGGCGATGACCGCGCGGTATCTTGCCGCGTTTCCGGCGCTCGACCGGGTCCTGTTCCGCCGCTCGGCCGCCATCCTGGCGGCGCAGCGCAACGCCAAGATCATCGGCATCTTCACCCGGCTCGCGCGGCGCGACGGCAAGCCGCGGTATCTCGACCTGATCCCGCATGTCTGGCAGCTGCTCGATGCCGATCTGCAGGCGCCGCCGTTGCGCCGGCTGGCGGCCTGGTTCGAGCGGCACCTGCCACCATCGGTGCGGCGCGCGCCAAGCGAGCGCGCGGCGGCATGAACAGCGCACCGAAATCGGCAATGGTGCTGGCAGCCGGTCTTGGCACGCGGCTGCGCCCGGTAACCGATCACCTGGCAAAACCGCTCGTCGAAATCGCCGGTCGCACGCTGCTCGACCGTGCGCTCGACCGGCTGGCCGAGGCCGGGGTCGAGCGGGTCGCGGTCAACCTGCACTACAAGGCCGAGATGATCGCCGCGCAGCTCGCCGAGCGCCGCGAGCCGCGCATCGCGCTGTCGCGCGAGGAGACGCTGCTGGAAACCGGCGGCGGCGTGAAACACGCGCTGCCGCTGCTCGACGAGTTCTTCTTTGTCGTCAACGGCGACGTCTTGTGGCTCGACGGGGTCGCGAGCGCGCTCGATCGGCTTGCGCGGGCGTTTGAGCCAGCCCGCCTCGATGCGGTGCTGCTGCTGCAGCGCACGATCAGCGCCGTGGGCTACGAGGGCCGCGGCGACTATTTTCTCGACCCGCTCGGGGCGCCGCGCCGCCGCCGCGAGGACGAGGTCGCACCGTACATTTTCGCCGGTCTTCAGCTGCTGCACCGGCGGCTGTTCACGGGCGTTGACGATGCCGTGTTTTCGCTGAAGCGGCTGTACGACCGGGCCGAGGACGCTGGCCGGCTCGCCGCCATTGTGCACGATGGCGAATGGTTTCACGTCGGTACGCCGGAGGGCCTGACGGCAACGCAGGCTCGCCTCGCAGAGCTGCGCACGTCGCGCTAGATTCGGACGCCTGTAAGCTCGGCTGGGGCACGACCTCCTACCAGCTCGCCGGCGAACGACGATTTTGGGCGAACCGCGGGCCGCGCGAGGTGAGCGGTGCGTAAAATTTCAGAGGAGAAAAAAACGAAAACATCGCTGCCGCCACGCATCTACACCATCGCGCCCGACCGACCGTTTCTCGGGACATTGGCGCAGGGGCTGGTGCGGCTTTCCGCCGGCGATCCTTTGCGGCTGCCCCGCATGACAGTGCTGCTGCCGACGAGGCGCGCGGTGCGCAGTCTGCGCGAGGCGTTTTTGCGGCTGACCGGCGAGGGCCACGATCCGGGTGCGCCGCTGCTGCTGCCGCGGATGCAGTCGGTCGGCGATCTTGATGGCGACGAGCTCGAATTTGGCGGCGACGCGACGCTGGCGGTGCCGCCGGCGATCGGCGATTTGCGCCGACGGCTGCTGCTCACCCGGCTGGTGCTCGAGTGGAGCGTCGGCGATGGCGACCCGATGCCGCCGGGGCGTGCCGCGGCGCTGGCCGCGGCGCTCGCCCGGCTGATCGACAGCGCGGCGACCGAGGGCGCCAGCTTTGCCAATCTGGCGACGCTGGCGCCGCTCGATCTGGCCGAGCACTGGCAGGTGGTGCTGCGGTTTCTCGAAATCCTGCCGCAGCATTGGCCGGCCCTGTTGGCCGCGGAAGGCGCACTCGACCCGGCCGAGCGCCGCAACCGGCTGCTTGCGCGCCAGGCGGCGGCCTGGCGCAGCGCGCCGCCGGCCGACCCGGTGATCGCCGCCGGGTTGACGGCCGGCATTCCGGCGCTGACCGATTTGATCCGGACGATCGCCGGGCTGGATCGCGGGATGGTCGTCCTTCCCGGGCTCGACCGGTTCGCCACGTCGGCGGCCTGGGCCGAGATTGCTGGCGACCCGGCGCACCCGCAATATTTGCTGGTCGGACTGCTCGCCGAGTTTGGGCTTGGCGCCGACGATGTCGGCGATTTCGAGCAGGCGGCGACGTCA